>JBBTNS010000079.1:0-1381 GCA_038067655.1 Nitrospirota bacterium | reverse complement strand
ACCCAACGTTTGAGTTCAGCGGCGCGCTTTAGCGCGTCCGCTGGAACGAATTGTTAGCCGCATCGAACGGTAAATTTGGCTGGCGTTCATCTGACTGGTCAAGACGTTCTATCGCAATCTTGCAATACTCGTGACTAATATCAATCCCGATGTAATTTCTTCCGAGTTGTCGTGCCGCCTTACACGTCGTTCCGCTTCCGCACATCGGGTCAAGAACCAAGTCGCCTTCATTAGACCAAGAGGAAATGTGGTCGCGTGCGAGTTCGCAGGGAAACGGCGCAGGATGTCCTTTTGCCTCTTGGTCTTCAAGATTTTTCCCAACAACGTATTCCCAAATGTTGCCCTTTAGCTTCTCTTCCTTTACGGGCTTTGCCATCTTTTCCCGCTTCTGTTCGTGCTTTGAATAGTTTTTGTAGGTTGTCCCATTCAACTCAAGCCCTGCGTGTAGGCACGGAACCATTATCGGGTTGTGGGTTAAAACAAGCCCCTTACTGAAAACAAACATGTACTCAAACTCATTATTGTATCGCTTTCGATAGATTTGCGGAATTGGATTTCGCTTTCTGAAGATCATCGTGTCGTGAATGTTAAATCCAACCTCTTTAAAGAAAAGGGCCTGCTTGAGGCTCGTGCCAGTTTCAGTTCCGTTGATGGTCGCATCATTGACAACCCAGACCACGACACCACCATCTTTGACGACTCGAAATATCTCTTTTGCGATGGATTCAAAGGAAAAAGTGTATCCCTTATATGTTCTAAGGTTGTCGTATGGTGGTGATGTCAAGACCATATCGACAGAACCATCTTCAAACTGCCTCATAACCTCAAGGCAGTCGCCTTCGATGACCTTGTTCTTAAAATTTGCAATTGGCATGTGTTTGCTTACCTGATAGCAAGGATATTGTTGTCGGAAACTGATTTGATAATTCTAATTCGGCTTTCAATCTTATGTACCCGTACAAGCTCCAATAATGCCTCTTCATGGCTCATACGCATGATTTTCTCGCGTTCATTGGCTAAAAATGTAAGGGCCTCGTTTTTAGCAATGGCAATGGACTCCACCGCAGCTTGTTTTTCAGCTTTCCATAGATCAACGACATCTTTGGAATAGCCAAGCATCGTTTTATTCACGGCTGACCAATATGGAAAAGCATCTTTAGACGGATTTAATGCTGGAATTGATTTGAAGACTGCTTCAAGCATTTCCTCGGCTTTGGCTTTGCCTTCCAGTTGTGCAAAAAGAATAAGCATCGCCAGGTGGGAGTATGTGAAGACGCAAACGTTGCGAACACTAGCTTGCTCATAGATTTGGCTAGACTTTGTGGGAAGCTGGTAGATTGGACAAACCACCATTGCATATGGTTTTCCACGTTTCCACCCA
>JBBTNS010000078.1:9635-29301 GCA_038067655.1 Nitrospirota bacterium | reverse complement strand
GGTTTTAAGGGTTCATGGCTTTGTTTGTGGCTTTCTCAAATGGGAGCAAAGGTCACCGGCTACGCGCTTGCTCCGCCCACAAACCCCAGTCTCTATGAACTCTGCAATGTATCAGAGCTGATCCACTCGGTCATTGCGGACATTCGCAATAGGGCTGAACTCACAGAGGCCATGCGAACAGCCAGTCCCGAAATCGTAATCCACATGGCGGCACAGCCGCTCGTTTTGGACTCCTACAAAAATCCGGTTGAGACTTACGAAGTCAATGTGATGGGAACCGTGAATCTTCTTGAAGCCGTCCGCCAATGCAAAACCGTTCGTGCGGTCATTAACGTGACAACCGATAAATGCTATGAGAACAAGGAATCGCCCCAAGGCTACCGGGAGGACGCCATGCTTGGAGGATATGATCCTTACTCCAATAGCAAGGCTTGTTCCGAACTGGTGACGGCGGCCTTTCGCAGTTCTTTTTTTAATCCAAACGATTATAACAACCACGGTGTCGCGTTAGCCTCGGCCCGCGCCGGAAATGTGATTGGCGGCGGCGACTTTGGAACAAACCGGCTGATTCCAGATTGTATCAAAGCCCTTTTAAAAAATGAGACGATCAAAATCAGAAATCCCAATGCCATTCGCCCTTGGCAATACGTCTTGGAACCGCTTTGCGGCTATTTATTATTGGCGGAAAAATGTTTTGAAGAGGGTGTGCGTTTCGCCGAAGCGTGGAATTTTGGGCCCGATGAAAACAATGGAAAAACGGTCGAGTGGATCGTTCAAACCCTCTGTCAGAAATGGGGCCATCACGCCTCTTATGAAATCGTCAAGGGGGACTATCCACACGAAGCGCGTACGCTTAAACTGGATTGCTCCAAGGCGAAGTCGAAGCTGGGCTGGTATCCGCAGTGGAATTTGGAAAAGACAATTGACAGCATTATGGAGTGGTCGGAAGCCTACATCGAAAAGAGAAATTTACAGGAGGTTTGTCTAAAACAGATTGAGGAGTTTTTACTACCCAATGCAAAATAGCATTTACACTCGTCATCCCGGCGAAGGCTGGTATCCAGTATTTTTTACTTCTGGATTCCGGCTAAAACCATGCCGGAATAACGACCTGTTGGCGTAAAGAGTAGTGAGTATGGATCAAGAAAAAAAGTTGCGCGCGAAAGCAATCGAGGCGGCCATTGAATATTATCGGTTCCAGCATCAACCCAATCCCGCTTTTAAGCCGGGAGACCGCATCCCTTATGCCGGCCGGGTGCTTGATGAAACAGAGATGTCGAATCTGATCGAAGCGTCTCTCGATTTTTGGCTGACAGCCGGCCGATACGCAAAGCAGTTTGAGAAGGCGTTCGCAGCGTTTGTTGGCGTCAAGCACTGCTCGCTGACCAATTCGGGATCCTCCGCGAATCTCCTGGCCTTCATGGCACTCACATCACCGTCATTGGGAGATCGAAGGATTCGCAAGGGGGATGAGGTCATTACCGTTGCCGCTGGGTTTCCGACGACAGTCGCCCCGATGATTCAATATGGGGCCGTCCCCGTCTTTGTGGACGTATCGCTTCCCACGTACAATATCGATTGCAGTCAACTGGAAGCCGCACTTTCCCAAAAGACGAAGGCCGTCATGGTCGCTCACACGCTGGGCAATCCGTTTAACTTAAACGCGGTCAAAAGTTTTTGTGATCAACACCAACTTTGGTTGATCGAGGATAATTGCGACGCGCTCGGATCAAAATATTTTTATCAAGATAAATGGCGGCATACCGGCAGCATCGGACATATTGGCACGTCCAGTTTTTATCCCCCGCACCATATCACGATGGGAGAAGGCGGGGCGGTTTATACCAATGATGCAAAGCTGACACGGTTGATCGAATCTTTTCGAGACTGGGGGCGGGACTGCTGGTGTGATCCGGGGAAAGACAATACCTGCGGAAAACGGTTTGAATGGCAGTTGGGTGATCTCCCTTGCGGGTACGATCATAAATACACTTATTCGCACTTTGGCTACAATCTGAAGGCGACGGATATGCAGGCGGCCATTGGATGCGCGCAGATTGGGAAACTGCCCTCTTTTGTTGCGGCGCGAAAGCAAAACTGGAAGCAATTGCGGGAGGGCATTTCAGAATTTTCAGATCGTCTGATTCTTCCTGAAGCAACAGAACATTCCGATCCCTCCTGGTTCGGTTTTTTACTGACCGTCAGAGAAAATGCCGGATTTACGCGGGAGGATATGGTCAGTCATCTGGAATCCAATGGCATCCAGACGCGAATGCTCTTTGCGGGAAATCTAATAAAGCATCCCTGTTTTGATGAGATGAGAAAGAGTGGTGAAGGCTTCCGCGTGATTGGCGATTTGGCGAATACCGACCAAATTATGCGGGACACTTTTTGGGTGGGTGTTTATCCGGGGATGAAAGACGGGATGGTGGAATTTATGGTAGATCAAATGAAAGAATTTTTTGCCCGATGAAAACACGGAGGAATCGGTGAAAACTAAGCAACTCCGTGTGCCCCCGGATTAAGGAGCGAACGGGCTATAGCACCCTGTATTCTTGCTGTCCCAATGTTATTCATTCCGGGACAGGTAGCGACACTTTTTTTACAGAGATCTTACGGTCTGCGGCAACGTGGGTTTCAGGAGTTCAACACTGTCGATATATTTAAGAACGAAGTAATAGGAAACAGCAACGATCAATTTCTAGTATTTAACAGGATTTAAAATCAAAGGGTTTACAATTTTAACCCACAAATACTTTAACCTTGAATTTGTTGAATCAACAATTGTAGAATGAGACGGCTGTCCAAACATGAGTTGAATAGATTCAATTGGTTAGGGTGGGTCTCCATGTTTTCTTCATTGTCGATATCCGAGAGAGCTTGTAAAATGCGGATTTTCTTGAATAACGTGACGCTTAAAATTTGTAGAATGGTATAAAGGCTGCGATGGAGTTTCACACGCTCCTTGATAAGGGCTACAAGGACAGACACACCAATAGCCATCCAGATTTGTGTTTTGACCCTGTTCTCGGTAGTTCCATAAAAGGCCTTGATCCGCAGTTGGGCAAAAACCATTTTCCCGATACTCATAGGCCGCCCCCTCTCATTTGGGTGTGGAAGTATGTCCAGTCGGAGAAAATAATTTCAAATCTAAAAAAAATTTTATTGATAAAACCCAATATTCATATGCATATTGGGAGGTTCTCTCATTCAACATTGGGACAGTAGCGGTAAAATGAAGGTCTCCGATTATATAGCCCAATTGTTCGTAGAGAACAATATGAAACATATTTTTTCGATCTCAGGCGCGGGCAATGTTCACCTGTTAAATTCAATTATCGATTACCCTGAACTGGTATCTATCCATCCTCACCACGAACAGGGCGGTGTTTTGGCATGCCTTGCCTACAAACGTATTTGCGGGAGACTGGGAGTGATGATTACCACCTCCGGCGGAGCCGCAGCTAACGCTATTACCGGCGCGCTCGATGCCTGGGCCGATTCTATTCCCGTACTTATTATTTCGGGACAGGAAAAAGGCCAATTCGTTCAGGAGGATAAACACTTACGCATGTGGGGCATACAGGGATTCGATATTGCGAAAACTGTAACCAACATTACCAAATATGCGGTGTTGATCACCGATCCTAAAAGGGTAAAATACGAATTTCAAAAAGCCATTCATATCACTGAATCGGGGCGGCCAGGGCCTGTTTGGATTGATATTCCGCAGGACCTGCAGGCGGCGCAAATTAATCCTAATGAACTGGAAGCTTTCATCCCCGAAAAAGAAAAGGCTTATAACGATATTTCCGAAAAACTAATAAAATTCAAGCAACTCATTCAAGCCGCTAAAAAACCTGTTTTTATTTTTGGAAACGGAATACGTTTAGGCGGGGCCGCTCATCTATTAATTAAACTGGCCGATAAATTTAATCTCCCTTTTCTTACGGCCTGGAATGGTATCGACATGATTGCCTCCGATCACCCGCTCAATTATGGCAGGGAAGGAACTTACGGTCAGCGCTGTGCTAACTTTGTGGTTCAGAATGCCGATCTGATAATAACAATTGGAACCCGAATGGCAATTCCGCAAATAGGATACGACTTGAAAGAATTCGGCCGCGACGCAAAAAAAATAATTGTTGATATTGACCGTTCTGAATTAGATAAATTCTCCGCCGACTCTTCGTTTACCCTCATTGAAACACATGCTAAAAATTTTATTGAGTGTTTACTCAACCAAATACAAGCACCGGCAAAAGAAAATATAGCGGAATGGATAAAAACCTGCGATCAATGGAAAAAAACTTTTCCTTATGTAGAACCTGAAGGAATGCATAAACAACAGGGTGCTTTATTAAATTCATATTCCTTTATCAACGAATTAAACAATCACTTTAAACCGAACGAAATTATTGTTTGCGACATGGGAACCGCGCTCACCTGTACACACCAGGCCATTAAGTTAAAACATGAACAAAGAGTCGTTACTTCCACCGGTCTTGGCGAAATGGGATTTGGTCTGCCCGGAGCGATAGGCGCTTCGCTGGCGGCCGATAAACAAAGGGTGATACTGATTACCGGCGACGGTTCGATGATGATGAACCTCCAAGAAATGCAAACCATTATCCATCATAAATTGCCTGTTAAATTGTTTGTTTATATTAACGACGGTTACTTAACCATCCGGCACACTCAAAATAATTTGTTCGGGAAGAAATTCTCCGGAACAGGCGCTGAATCAGGTGTGAGTTGCCCTGATTTTTCGAAAATAGGAGCCGCGTTTGGATTTAAAACATTTAAAATTAAGTCGCTGGACGAAGCGAAGAACGTCATACCTGAAGTATTGAATGCAGACGGCCCGGTGTTGTGCGAAATATTTATCCATTCGATGCAAATGCTGTATCCAAAAACATCCTTCAATATGAACCCCGACGGAACCCTTGTTTCGCCGCCCCTAGAAGACCTTTCTCCGTTTTTACCCAGAGAAACGCTCGAAAAAGAAATGCTGATTCCTGTTCATCCCAAATCAAAGGCCATAAAAATTTAATACCCTATGCCACAAAAACACGAAAACGCAAAGCGGCACCAAGAGAAATTACTCTTACTTACTGCGGAGCATCCGGATAAGAACTTTGTGAAACCCGGGGCCTTCGCGATTCAGTGGCAAGAAAGATAAAACAATGGAAAAAAAGTCATGGTTACAATCAAAAAATCATTTAATAGGTCCTTTTATCAGGATGGCACGTCCCGAAACGGTTGAAATGCTGGCAATGGCCGGTTTTGATTTTGGCGTGCTGGATATTGAACATGGCGGCACTGTAAACATGAGTGATGTTTATCCCCTGATACTTGCTGCCGAAAACCGAGGAATGAAATTATTGGCAAGGATTCCCGGAGTGAACGAGTCGTATATTAAATGGCTGCTCGACCTTGGAATTGGAGGCTTACAAATTCCGCATATAAAAACCAAGGCCGACGCGCAAAGAGCCGTTGAATACTCAAAATTTCATCCCCTGGGCCAAAGAGGCCTTTGCCGTTTTGTAAGAGCGGCCGAGTTTTCAAATATTCCAAAGGAGGAGTACATTGAAAAAGCGAATTCAGGATCAATCATTATTTTACAAATAGAAGGAGTTGAAGGCGCGAAAAATATTGAAGAGATCAGCTCGGTGGAAGGGGTTGATGTAATTTTTGTTGGACCTTACGATCTTAGCCAGTCGATGGGATTAACCGGCCAGATATGGCACCCCGATGTAGTAAAGGAAATTAGTAGGATCATTGAAATTTGTAAGGATAAAAATGTCGCGACCGGCATTTTTACCGATACACCCGAAGGAATAAAACACTGGAGCGCCCTGGGCGTAAAATATTTAAATTACAGGATAGATACCGAAATGTTTTTAGATTTCGCTAAAAAGAGCATGGCTGAAATAAAATCTATGGTTTCTCTTCCTTTGTGAAGATAGGTTGCCCCTGTTGGATCGTGAGGAGTTCTTGTTGAGTATGTTCATCAAGCCGATGGAGTAATCATGAAGAGAAAAATCTTATTCGTTGGCGCCGGTGCCATAGGCCGAGGATACTTGCCGTTATTATTCTCCCCTCAGATGTATGATTTCGTTTTCGTTGATTCGAATCCGAGGATCATTGAGCGTATGCGTGATACTGGCAGCTATACGACCTTCCGTGTCAGAAAAGATCAGTACGAAGAAAAAACGATTCCAGTAGCGGCTGCGTTTACCCCGGATCAGTTTCGTTTGTCTGAACACACGGATGCTGCCGCCTGTTTCTTCAGTGTCGGTCCCCGCAATGTGAGCCGCGCTGCAGCCATGATAAAGGGGTTAAAAATTCCGCTGATTCTTAGCGAAAACGAGCCCAACACGGTGGACATGGCAAAGTCTGTGGTGGGTCACGAGCAGGTGTACTTTGCCGTGCCGGATGTTATCACCTCTAATACTGCGCCGCAAAAGTTTCTCGACAAAGATCCTCTGGCAATCGTAACGGAAGATGGTGTAATGTTCATTGAGGAAGGTCCAAATCTCACTGGAGACTTCAAGTTTCTGACGCGAGATCAACTACTGGGTATGCAATGGACACCCAAGCTGTACCTGCACAATACGCCTCATTGCATTGCGGCTTATCTGGGAGCGCTGGTTGGCGTTACCTATGTCCATGAAGCGATGAGCATTCCCAAAGTGGATGCTATTGTTGTGGGTGCGATGATGGAAATGCTGAAGTCTCTAAAAATGAAATGGGAAATTCCGCACGATTTTCTCGAATGGTATGCGGAAAAAGAACTCGCGCGTTTCCGATGCAAGCTGCTATTTGATCCGGTTGCTCGTGTTGCGCGCGAACCAATGCGTAAGCTCGGATTACACGGGCGCTTAATTGGCGCGGCCCAGATATGTCTGGCGCTGGGGATCATCCCTCAAAACATTCTTGCTGGCATCACGGGGGCTTTACTATTCGAAGACCAAAACGATCCTGACCATCATTTGGCTTTCCTTCGTCGCGTTATGTCCAAAGATTCTTTCAACACATACATTCTTGGATTGCGCACAGGCGAACCGCTAGACTTACTGTTGTGCGAACAGATCGATATGATTATCGAGCGGCTACAGAGCCTTTCAAAAGAGGTCGCATGAATATTCAGTGGCAAGATGAAACGCGACTTGCCCTCCGTGCGGCGATTGAAGGCGGACGCATCGCCATGAAATCCGATGCTCCATTGGATGTCCAAGTCAAGGAATCGGCCCGCGATGTGGTGACTTCAATCGACATGGAGATCGAGCAGAGCGCCATTGCCATCTTGGTGGAGTCGGGCTATCCTGTAATCGGCGAAGAGACTTTTTCCGGCAAACAGTTCGCACTGGATGACAGGCAATTATGCTGGGTTGTAGATGCTATTGACGGCACAGCAAACTTCGTTAATGGCCTCGAGTATTTTGCTGTGTCTATTGGATTGTGCCAAGGTCTGAATTTCCTAGTTGGAACTGTCTGTCTGCCGCGGTTGCAACAGATCTATTGCACGCTGGGCGCAGATCGTGCCTTGCTGAATGGTCGCCCACTCTGTCATGAGCACAGGACGCCCAGTGAATCGTTGGTGGCGGGAAGTTTTTCAGGTAGTGTCGGCAACCCTAAACAGCGTGCCAAACAATACACTCTGTTTGGGCAGATCAATGATCAGACCCGTGGATGCCTGCGTCTTGGCAGTGCTTCGACGAACATCTGTTTTACTGCCGCCGGACGATTGCAGGCGGCTTACGGAATGAATGCCAAACTATGGGACGTGGCTGGCGCTTTGGCAATCGCAATTGCCGCCGGTTGCGACGTCCAGGTTACACCCTCTGACGCCCCGTTTAGCGTTAATTATATCGTTGGCTCACGCTCCGTTGTCGCGATGATTCGCGAACTGTGTGTCGCTCAGGGATTGATGGAGGAATCATGCCAAACCCGATAAGCAATCTTGCGGAAACGCCGGTCGTCATCCTTTGCGGAGGCAAAGGAATTGTTATTGATGATAGTGGACTGCGAACCAACAAGGCTCTGATCCAAGTGGCTGGACACGCAATCGTAACCTGGGTCATGCGCCATTACGTGTCTGCCGGCTTTCGAAATTTCATTCTTGCCACTGGTTTTCAGAGTGACAAGCTGGTTGATATGCTCAAGTCAAACCATGGGGCCACCCTCAATGGTGATGTCCAGTCCCTCCTCTTGGCCGGGACGCGCTGCTCCGTGTCTATAGTCACTACTCCAGACAACGCTACCACGGGTGATCGACTCAAAGCCTGTCGGCCGTATTTGAGAGGGGCTGATTACTTTTGTACCAGTTATTCCGACACCCTGTCCGATGTGAATCTGACAGAGCTTTGCCGTTTCCATCTCTTCGGAGGGCAGATCGCCTCTCTGGTGGCTGCCGAATATCCAGTGCGCTTTCGAATTCTTGGCATGCGTCTTGGCGATGATACCAGGGTACGCGGTTTTGCCACGAAGCCAGTGATCGAAATGGCGCCCATCAATGGTGGATTCTATCTGTTCAACCATGCTATTTTTGATGAACGATACCTCGGGGTCAGTCAGGACAATCTTGTGCTTGAAAATGAAGTGCTCGATAGACTATCTGCCGATGGTCAACTGAGGGCTTTTTGTCATAAAGGCCGTTGGCAAACCCTAGATTGTGAGCGGGATCTCATTCCATTGAGTCAGATTGCCGCCAGTATCCCAACCTAAGTCGCGCAGAGAAAAAAGATATGCGTACCTCCTCTCCTATTATCCGGTTGCATGCTAATGATGAAGTTGTCATCGCCCGCCACAAGTTGATATCAGGCTGTTTCGTTTCGGAAGAAAATATGACGTTAGTTGATCTGATTCCGCCAGGTCACAAAATCGCCGCGCGGCGCATTGTCTCAGGTCAACTGGTACATCGGTATAACCAGATTATTGGCATTGCTACACAGGACATTGAGGTGGGTCAGCATGTCCATACCCACAATCTCACGATGGCAAATTTTATGCGTGATTACGCATACTGTGTTGATGCAAAGCCGACAGCGTACTTTCCAAAACCAGCACAATTCATGGGTATTGTACGACTTGACGGGCGTGTCGCCACCCGCAACTACATCGGAATTCTCACCAGTGTCAACTGTTCTGGAACGGTTGCACACGCAATCGGCGATCACTTCCGCCGGGATATTCATCCCGAAGCGTTAGCCGATTACCCTAAAGTGGATGGTGTGGTGGCACTGACCCATGGTGGGGGATGCGCAATCGATCCACAGGGAGAGGGAATCGCAATCTTGCGCCGAACAATAGCGGGCTATGCGGGCCATTCTAACTTTGCCGGTGTTCTCATCATTGGCCTGGGCTGTGAAACCAATCAAATCGGGGAGATTCTACAAGCACATGGTGATCTTCTCTCCCGTTCAAACCTGCGATCTTTCGCGATCCAGGACACGGGAGGCACAGCCAAGAGCGTTGCCAACGGGATTGAACTGATCAAAGAGATGCTGGCGGAAGCGAATGAGGCAACGCGGCAACCTGTTTCTGCAAGCCATTTGATTGTTGGCATGCAATGTGGTGGATCAGATGGATATTCAGGTATTTCCGCAAACCCCGCATTAGGCGCCGCAATGGACTTGCTCATTCGACATGGGGGAACGGCTGTCTTGTCGGAAACGCCTGAGATATACGGTGCTGAACATCTACTAACGCGCCGTGCCGCATCGCGCCAAGCGGGAGAAAAATTGGTAGAACGGATAAACTGGTGGGCGAACTATTGTGAGCGCAATAACGCCAAGCTTGACAATAACCCCTCCGCAGGTAACAAGGAGGGAGGACTGACGACCTTGCTGGAAAAGTCGCTGGGTGGCGTGACAAAGGGAGGCACCACAAATATGGTTGATGTGTATGAATATGCGGAACAAGTTATAGCAAAGGGTTTTGTATTCATGGATACACCGGGTTTCGACCCGATATCTTCCACTGGCCAAGTGGCGGGGGGCGCTAATATGATGTGCTTTACCACCGGCCGCGGTTCTGCCTATGGCTGCATTCCCTCGCCTTCACTCAAGCTTGCCACCAACACGGAACTTTGGAAGCGCCAAGAGGATGACATAGATATCAACTGTGGCGAGATCATAGATGGTACGGCCACCATAGAGGAAATGGGCGCACGGGTTTTCCAGAGGGTACTCGACTGTGCATCAGGGGATAAAACCAAGAGCGAATTGCACGGTTACGGACAGAACGAGTTTGTGCCATGGCAGGTTTCAGTCTACACCTAAGTTGGAACGCTATATACAAGAAAGGTTTATTGTAACAAGATTCAGGGTTTATATGCGTATAGCCATCCTTGGTGCCACCAGCCAATTGCAAAGGGATAGATCTATCATTTTAATAAGAATGAGACCAGTAACTGAAAAACAATGAGAAATCTTATTGTTGAAGGAGATCTGCGAAACATTACCCACTCTGGCTTGGACTGGAGCAGCTTTGCAGGGAAAACTATTTTGATCTCCGGGGCCAACGGCTTTTTGCCTGCATATATGGTAGAAACATTGTTGTATCTGAACGAAAAGGGGACTGGGGAGATTGTTAAAGTTATCGGGATCGTTCGGAGCAAAGAGAAGGCGCAAGCCAGGTTTCTAGGTTATTCAGACCGGCCCGATCTCCGACTCATTGAGCAGGACATCTGTCACCCGATTTCAATAACAGAGCGAGTTGATTATATCATCCATGCTGCCAGTCAGGCCAGTCCCAAGTATTACGGAAAAGACCCGGTTGGAACATTGTCTCCAAACATCTTGGGAACATACAATCTCCTTGAATTTGCAAGGGCAAAAAAGATAGATTGCTTCCTTTTTTTTAGCAGCGGCGAGGTATACGGCGAGGTCAAGGAATACCAAATTCCCACAGAGGAGGATTCTTATGGCTACATTAACCCTGTAGATGTGAGGTCCTGTTATGCTGAGGCTAAACGGATGGGCGAAACGATGTGTATCTCATGGCATCATCAGTATGGCGTCCCGACGAAGATTGTAAGGCCCTTTCATACATATGGACCTGGGATGAGCTTAGATGACGGGCGAGTGTATGCCGATTTTGTGTCGGATGTTGTCCATAATAGGGATATCGTCATGAAGAGCGACGGCACAGCGAGAAGGGCGTTTTGCTACCTCGCGGATGCCACCATCGGTTTTTTTCAAGTCTTGCTGCAAGGGAAAGACGGTCAGGCTTATAATGTCGGGAATGACAAGGCCGAGATTAGTATTCTGGAGTTAGCAAACCTATTGGTTAGCTTGTTTCCCGATAAGGGGTTGAAAGTAATTAGGCAAGAGCGGGGCGACCAGCCTGGGTATTTAAAAAGTAAGATCACGAGAAATTGTCCGGAGATCTCCAAGATGCGGGGTCTTGGGTGGGAACCCAAAACGTCACTTCAAGATGGCTTCAGAAAAACCATAGAAAGTTATCTGTCATGAAAATTGCGGACACACGTAGAGCGTTCCTTGATGGCCGTATTGGAAAGCCAGAGTTCATTCGCACGATGTTCGACCTGTACCATGCCAAGCTATTTGATTATGCGGATTATCTGCAGCAGACCAATATCGCTTCAATAGAAATTCGGGATGGTCAGATTGTCATGACATCGCGTGATAACGGAGTCAAGATAATTTGCCCACCCAGCGACCACCGGGTGGCGCCTATCGAAACCCTTAATTTTTTAGAGTACGAGTCAGAAGACTCCGACATGATTATGCGGCTTGTTTCGCCTAATAGCTGCATGCTTGATATCGGAGCCAATATGGGATGGTATGCCCTTAATATTGCAAAGACATATCCATCGTGCATGGTTCATGCTTTCGAACCCATTCCCAATACCTATCAATTATTGGTTGAAAACACCAAGCTGAATACAATAAACAATGTTGTGACGCATAACTTTGGTTTTGGGGATGTAGAAAAAGATCTAATCTTTTTCTACTACAGGGAAGGTTCTGGTGCCGCATCTTCTGCGAATACGAGTGAACGCGAAGACGTAGAGAAAATTGT
Organism: Nitrospirota bacterium; assembly: GCA_038067655.1. Taxonomy (GTDB): domain Bacteria; phylum Nitrospirota; class Nitrospiria; order SBBL01; family SBBA01; genus JACPZM01. Next base: position 17,250 of record JBBTNS010000078.1, on the reverse strand, counting down.
CTGTCATGTGGAAGTGCTAGACGATTTTGCTAATCGGCTTCATCTTCCGAGAGTTGATTTCATCAAGTGTGATGTAGAAGGGGCGGAGCTATTTGTGTTCCGTGGCGCTAAAAAACTGCTTGAACGGGACAAGCCCATTGTTTTTTCAGAGATGTTGCGGAAATGGTCGAAAAAATTCGGGTACCACCCGAACGAAATCATTGCCCTTTTTTCTTCTCTTGGGTATCGCTGTTTCTATGCAGATCAGTCCACTCTGAAAGAGTTGCACGAAATGACAGATGAAACGGTGCAGACAAATTTCTTTTTCCTGCACCCGAAACAACACGCCAAAGAAATGAGCAGTCTGGCTTCCTTTAAGACCCTTGGGGGGTAGATTAAAGGGCACCTCTATCCAAGAATCCATGGTTACCATAGATCGCAAGATACAATAGGAAGGGGTTTCCCTGTTAGAAAAAATTCTTAAACAATCAGTAATGACAACCATCACAAAACTGGCCGGAATGGTTCTATATTTAATTGGTATCGGTGTGGTGTCTAGGACACTGAATCGAGAAGAGTTTGGAATCTACGCGTTTTTAAGTTCACTTACATTCATCGCAGGGTTTTTAAGTTTTGGATTGGGGGGCGAATTGCAAAATAGGCTCGTTAAGTTACAATATTTAGGAGAGGATGCGGGTGGCTCTCTGCAACAAAAAGAGATTTTTTTTTCAATTTTCTACGCGATGTTGGCCATTTATCTCATCATCGGTTTTCTGCTCTCATTCGGAGTCTATCATCTGAACACGGCGTTATTCATCAAAACGTCCGACCCCACTTTGCTCCCCACAGCAAAGTGGCTCATTGCGTTGGCCATTCTGGCTCAGTTCGTAATGCAGCCTTTTATGATTGCGACAAGCGCCATGTACGCATTTTCTCATATTACTGTACATAGCGTGTTGCAGTTGATCGTGCTGATCGTCCATCTGGCAGCCCTCGTCATCGCAGTCTATTTTGGCGGGGGATTCATCATATTTTCACTGATTAATTTATTTTATCCTTTAATCGCCGCGATGACTGTGCTTTTCACATTTCTGTTTATACAGAAATGGCATTTCATGCCGATTCGCCTACAACGAATCATTGAGATGACCCGGGGGATGATCAAAGAGTCGGCGACCTTCTGGCTGCTCAACATTTCCGCATTGGTTCTTTTCCAAACCAGTATCTTCATGGTCAGTGTGGTGAGTGATATCGCAACGACTGGGGACTTCAGTTTTTATCAGCGGCTTTTTTACGCCATGGTCATGCTCCATCTAGCAGCCGTAATACCCTTGTGGCCCAATTTCTCCCATGAAAATGAAAAGGGCAATTTTGTCGGAATGACTTCCATTTTAAGGCATGCCATTTTTGGAACCTTGCTTTACTTTGGAGTGGGCATTATCGTTATGTTCTTATTCGGCCAGATATTGGTTCGGTTTTGGGCAGATCGGGAGATTCCGATTGATCGGTTGACAATGACAAGTCTTTCTTTATGGGCACTCTCTTTCGGGTGGATTAATGTCTTCTCGGTCTTTTTAAATGGGGTGGGTAAAATAAAGATTCAAACCACGATGGTCGCGGTGGCAGCGACCCTTGTTTTTCCATTTTCGTATTACTTGGGCCGGAAATGGGGAGTCGCAGGAATTCCATTGGCAGGCGCCATCTTGTTGGTGCCAATCGTGATTGTTCTTCCAACCCAGGTCATGTCATATTTAGAAAAGGTTCAGACTCCCAAAATAGTAAGGTAAGCGATTTGTCAATCCGGCTCTCAATTTGCGTTCCCACCTATAATCGCGTGATCTATTTACAAGAATGCTTAGACAGCATCATCGCTTCCATGGAGAGATACGAAACACAAATTGAGATTCTGATTTCGGATAATGCCAGTGCTGACGGCACAGCCGATCTGGTCAATAAATATCAAAAGCACAATCCCAAAATACGGTATCATCGGAATGAGACCAATATTGGTGCAGAGAGAAATCTTTATCAGTTGGCGAAAATGTGTCAAGGAGAGTTTCTATGGCTGTTTGGAGATGATGACAAAATGACGAAGGAAGCCGTTGCCGAAGTCCTCCACCGCATTGAGTCGGGATACAATTTAATCATCTGCAATTATTCAATTTGGTCCAAGGATTTTCTAGTTCAAAATACAGCGCGAAATCTCATCAAGAAGGACAAAGATTTTATCCATCACAATGACCTCATGGGGACATTTGGTTTGCACGTTGGATATCTTTCATCCGTTATTATTAAAAGGCCTCTTTTTTTTAAGCTGCCATTTTCAGAATATGAAGCGTTTTGTGAGTATGGTTTTCCTTTTGCTTATTCGGTTTATACCGGAATCATGGGTGAGTGTTGTGCCACCTATATCGCGGCACCTGTTGTGTGTAATCGTTCTGCGAACTCCGGGAACTATGATTGGTGTAAATATTTTATCGTTGGAGGCGCGCTCATCTTTGAGACGTTATTATTAAAGAGCTATTCCAAGCAGGCTGTCTCTTCTGCTAAATCGGGTGTAATTAAAGATTACATTGTTCCTTACATCGTGACTTCAAGATCAAAAGGAATCCACAACAGAAAAGAGATTATTCGTGCCATGTTTCCTCACTACAAAAGCAATGGGTTGTTTTGGATGCTCTGTCTGCCGCTGTGTGTGATCCCTGTTTTCTTGGCACGACCTCTGAAAAGTATTCTGATGATGATTCGTCGTATGAAATCAAAATAATCTGTGCTGCGCACGACGTCACGCTTCGCGTAGCCGCAAAAAACGGTTGAAGATGCGCCCTAAAGGCCGACAGGCGTCGGGAGCTTCTCTATCAATATCAGCCCGCTCCCGATTTGCCCTGAGGCATTGCTGCCCCAGCATTTCATCTTTCCGTCTGCCAGCACAGCACAGGTATGTTCTCTACCTGCATCAATGGACACGGCAGTTAATGGCGTTAAGAGATTCTCGCTGGACTCAGGAACAAAAACGGGAGCAAACTGATTACCTGTTTCCACCACTCCATTGCCTAATTGCCCCTTATTATTTCCCCCCCAACAACGAACGGTATTGTTCACGGCATTGTCTGATGAGAATAAGATCGCACAGGTATGCGCTTGCCCAGCAGTAATCGCTTTTGCAGAGAAACCTAAGATGCTAGTGGGGGTACTTGTCGCATCCACTGTTGGGTCGTCAATCCCCATCTGTCCGCTTGTATTATCCCCCCAACAATGAACGGTATTGTCCATTAGAATCGCACAGGAGTGAAGCCCTCCCATTGCAATCGCAATGGCATTTGAAGGCCCTCCGCTGACGGGCACTGAAGAATAGCCACGCGCCATAATATCTATATTATCATTCCCCAACTGAAAAGCACCATTTTGACCCCAGCACTGTACATCGCCGCCTTGTAAAATAGCACAGGTATGAGATTCGCCTGCCGAAAGGGCAGTGGCCGTAGAAATACCCAAAACAGAGCTGGGGACGGTACTCCCATTTTCGCTATCGTTCCCAAGTTGCCCCGATAGATTGAAACCCCAACATTTTACTCCTCCGCCTGCAATGGCACAGGTATGCGCGTCCCCTGCTGAAAGCGCAGTAGCAGTTAATCCACCAAAAACACTGACGGGAGTGGTTTTAGATTGACCCCCCGGATCACCATTCCCAAGCTGGCCACTGTTATTCGCACCCCAGCATTTGACACCACCCAATGAAGTACGAGCACACGCATGAGAGCCCCCTGCCGTAGCCGCAGTGAAAATGGTCGGATCTTGGACATCCGTTGGAACCGCTGTCCGCTCTGTCTGTCCATTCCCCAACTGACCCGACTCGTTATCCCCCATACATTTTATGACTCCCCCAGCATTATTGGAACAAGTAAAGTTTCCTCCTAATGAAGTGGATGTCGCCGATGTGATTTCTGGAACTAAAATCGGGGTCCTGGAAATCTGCTGAACATTATTACCAATCTGCCCAAAATTATTGGATCCCCAGCAATTTGCTACCCCATTTGTAGCCTTTGCGCAAGTATGAAACCCTCCGGCGGAAACAAACTCGGCTGAAATCCCCAGAATCACTGGCGTGAGTGAGTGAGTCGTACTATTATTCCCCAACTGTCCAAAGCGATTATCTCCCCAACAAGCAACCGCATCGTTTGAAAGAACCGCACAAGTGTGTGCGCCACCAGCAGAAATCGCTTTGGCCGCAGTTCCAACAGGAAGTTGCACGGAAACAGGAGCCGACGAAGTCGTTGTACTATTATCCCCAAGCTGCCCAGACCCGTTTTCTCCCCAACAGACCACACTGCCGCCAGTCACAATCGCACAGGTATGCGCACCACCCGCAGAAACTGCTGTTGCAACAATACTTGTAATCCTTGGCGTTGCCGAGGTCGTTGCATTATTATCTCCTAACTGCCCAGAAGCATTTCCTCCCCAACATCCTACGCTGCCATTTGAAAGAAGTGCACAGGTATGAAGATCTCCGGCATCAATCTCCTTTGAGAGAAAAACACTACTATCCGTTGCGACTGGAACCGTCGAAGAACTCGTCCCGCCATTTCCAAGTTGACCAAATTGGTTATCTCCCCAGCATTTTAAAACACCGCTTTGTAAAATAGCACAGGTATGCGATTGCCCTGCCGTGACGACTTGCGCCCCGAGAAGATCGCTCACACGCCTTGGCACAGTTGAGGAAATATTGGTTCCATCCCCTATTTGTCCATGGGTATTATCACCCCAACAGCTAATCGTTCCATTTTCAAATACAGCACAGGTATGCTTTCCTCCGAGAGCCATGTCAACAGCGCCCCGCTTTCCCTCAACAGAAGACGGCGTTGTGGCATCGTCCTTTGTCTTGTTCCCTAACTGTCCGGAACTATTTTGCCCCCAACATTTCATTTCCCCATCGGTCATTCGCGCGCAAGTATGGTTTTTCCCTAAAGGAAGATGAACGGGAACAGCACTGTTTATCGTGAGTGTTGTGGTCCCCACGAGAAAACCATACACCGCTTTAATCGTTGGGCTACTCACCGTTAAACCAGTCGCAAGGCCTTGGCTCCCCTCTATATTACTGACAACCGCCTTAAACTCGTCATCACTTTCCCAATGAACGACATCTGTCATGTCCTGACGATTCCCATCCGGAAAGACCCCCTCCGCTGTAAATTGCGCTGTTGCACCAAGAGCAATACTCGGATTTGCCGGGGAAATGACAATGGCGTTTAATGTGGCATTGGTTATCGTAAGACTGGTTGTGCCGCTTCTGTTCTGAAATTGAGCAATCACCGATATGGTGGCGGGGGGTGGGTCTGCAGTTGCGATCGTCGTTACAAACCCGCTCGAACTAATGACCGCCTTAGAACCGTCCGAGACGCTCCATAAAGAGAAATCCGTTACATCAAAAGAATCGTCTGGGGTGGTGTAAACCGCTGTCGCCGTATATTGCAGCTTTATTCCCACCCCAACCGATTTTGCACTGGGTGTCACATCAATCCGTGCAAGTTGTGCATCATTCACAACTAATGTACCCGTACCCACGACCTCACCCACGACCTCTCCCTGAAGGGTCGCCATTTTTGCGTAAATCTCTGTGTTTCCCGAATTCTCCGCTGTCGCAAGTCCCTTATTCACCTTGGCGATAGAAGGCGCAGACGAGCTCCATGTCACCTGATCGGTTATATCCTGAATAAAATCGCCGTAGAGACCCAAGGCCTTATATTGGCGTGAAATACCAACCGGGATAGAGTTGCTACTCTCTGCCTCCACCCTGATTGACTTTAACACGATCGTTTTGACTTCCAACGTGGTCGTTGCGTTTTTTGAACGAAATGAAGTCTTAATCGTTGCGATGCCCTCTTTCAAACCGGTGGCAAGCCCGAAACTGGTTATTGACGCAAAATCACCTCCTGCGGAAACAGACCATTCCGCCACATTGGTCAAATCTTTTGTGGCACCATCGGAAAATGAACCCACTGCTTTAAACTGCAATCCAGAATCAACGGCGATCACACGCTCCTCTGGGCTAACCTTGATGGCACTCAACGTCGCATTTGTAATTGTTAATTGGGTCGATCCTACGACCCTCGGAAGTGGGCCAAAATCGGCAGTGGCTTGAATAGACGATGTTCCGACAATCTGTCCTTTGGCGATCCCATCACGTTCCCCAATGGTTGCCGTACTTGAACTGGTACTCCACGTGACAGAGCGGGAAAGATCCTGTGTAAATGGCGTTGTCGTGCCCACCTCATCAAAAATGCCTGTCGCAAAAAACGACTCGGTCACCCCCACCGGAACAGAAGCAAAAACCGGAGTAACCGATATTTGAGTGAGTGCCGCATTCCTGACCGTCAGGGACGTGGTAGCACTCATCGCAGAAGATGTTCCTATCGCTCCGAAAGTCGCCGTAACGGTTGTGGTTGATGTTGTCACGACATTTGCTGCAGTGGCAAGGCCCACGGCATCAATCGTCGCAACAGAGGAGCTCGACGCTGTCCACGCTACAAATTCAGTGATATCTTCCACCGCACCATTATCAAATGTCCCCAGCGCGATAAACTGGAGTGTGGTCTGTTTTGCAATAGAAGATTGTTCCGGAATAAGCTCAATACTACTAATGTTCCCGGGAGCCACAATCAATGTTGATGTGCCCACTTTCGATTTCAGCGAAGGAATGGCTGTTGCCTTGATGTCCACCTTTCCAACCCCAACCGCCTTTGCCTTTCCGGACTGGTCAATCGTCACCGTACTCGTCCCAGATGAACTCCATACCACCTCTCCTGATATCAACACACGGCTTGTATCATCACTAAAATGACCGGTTGCCGTAAATTGCTGGAAAAGGCCTTTCAGTAAAAATGGCCTGGAAGGGGTAACAGTTATTGAAAGCAATTCAACGGCTCTTACGCTTGTAGTCGTTGCCCCTTCTATGCCATTTAATAGTGCCGTTACAATAACCGATCCAACAGAAACCCCGGTTGCAAGCCCGGTGGTTGTTCCGATCGTCGCAGCGGAGGAAGAAATACGCCATGTTGAAGAAGCAGTAATATTGCCGGTTGTTCCATTGCTAAATTCCCCGGTTGCTGTAAACTGATTTTTCCCTCCAACAACAAGAAAACTATTGGCCGAGGTAATCGTGAGCTTCTCTAATGCGACCGCAACAATGGTTAATGCTGTCGTTGCCTGATGAGATTCATATATTGCAGTAATCACCGTCTGGGCTGATGTAGTAGAGGCAGTTACGATACCCGTTTGGGTGCCGACTGATGCGACGGCTGGGGCTGAGGATGTCCATGTGGCCAACGAGGTTAAGTCTTTTGTGGACTGATCGGTATATGTCCCTACGAATTTGAAGGCCCGTGTCTTCCCAAATGCAAGATGGAGCGATTGGGGGGTTAGCGTCACCTTTTCTAAAGTAGGCGGGGCAGTCGTTCCTGCGCCCCCTCCCCCACCCCCCGAACAACCGAGAAACGTCACTATCACAAAAAAAAGAAGAAAGATTACACGCCATGTACTAGAAATTTGCCTATTGTTTGCTCTACTGACTGCCATCTTCGCTCCTCTATTGAGATCATACCACACACCTTAAAATAATACCAAAAGACAGGCTAAGCCA
>JBBTNS010000078.1:0-9535 GCA_038067655.1 Nitrospirota bacterium | reverse complement strand
TCCCTTGAATTAGCCATTGCTTCATGCCACAATGAACGAAAATGAGAATTGTGATTATAGATTACGGCTCCGGAAACTTACGCTCTGTCCAAAAAGGATTTGAGAAGGCCGGTTTTTCTGCGACAGTCAGCAACAACGTGAATGTTGTTTCAGACGCAACCCATCTTGTGCTTCCCGGGGTTGGTGCATTTTCATCTTGCATGAAAAATCTAGAACAACTTCACCTTTTAGAGCCGATCAAAAAGGCAATCACCTATGGAAAGCCTTACTTTGGCATTTGTCTGGGGCTTCAAATTCTTTTTACAGAAGGGGAGGAATTTGGCGCTTTTCCCGGACTTGATATCCTTTCCGGAAAGGTCGTCCGTTTTCCAAAAACAATTCGAAAGGTGCCACATATGGGGTGGAATCAAATCCATATTGAGAAAGAAATCGGCATTCTTTCAGCCATTCCAGAGAATAGCTATTTTTATTTCGTCCACTCTTATTATGGCGTTCCAGAAAAAGCCGATTGTATTGCGACCACAACCGAATATGACGGCCTCTCGTTTACGTCGGCGATTGTCAAAGATAATATTTTTGCCTGTCAGTTTCATCCTGAAAAAAGTCAGGCCATGGGACTGACTTTGCTTTCTAATTTTGCAAAACAAGGGTAACGACCATGCTCATTATTCCAGCAGTTGATATTAAAAATGGACAGGCAGTGCGGCTTCTGCAAGGCGATATGAATCAGGCCACCGTCTATTCAAAAAGTCCCGTTGAGGCCGCGCGCCGATGGGCAGCAGAAGGGGCAAAACGCATTCATATTGTGGATCTGAATGGGGCCATCGGAGGCGACACGATCCATTTTGAAGTGATCAAAGAGATTGTGATGTCCGTCCCTGCTGAGATTCAGGTGGGGGGCGGGATTCGAGAGATTTCGCAGATTGAGAACTATCTTGCTATCGGGGTAAAATCGGTTGTGCTGGGAACATCTGTCCTGAACAACCGGTCATTTTTTGAAGAAGCGGTCAGAAAATTTCCCAGCCAAATCATTGCGGGAATTGATTGTAAAAATGGCCTTGTCGCCATACAAGGCTGGGTCAACATTTCAGACTGGAACCCCATTGATCTTGCCCGAAGGATAGAGGATATTGGGCCTGCGGCCATTATTTTTACCGACATTTCAAAAGACGGCATGATGCAAGGCCCCAACCTCGCGTTGTATCACGAGATGACTAACGCCGTTCAAATCCCGATTATTGCTTCGGGGGGGATCACCACACGGAAAGACATTCAAGACCTGAGCGAAATTCCTGGAATTTATGGTGCTATTGTTGGAAAGGCACTTTATTCAGGCAATTTGGTCTATCAAGACGTGATTCGCGCACTCGTGGCAACGGCCACTCCGAACATGACCGATCCGATTGGTCGCGGTGGGCAAGAGAATGATCTATAAATTATTTACGAACAACGGCAGATAAAGAGTCTAAATAATGTTGGCAAAACGAATTATTCCCTGTCTGGATGTCACGGCGGGCCGCGTGGTAAAAGGGGTTGGATTTGTCGCACTGCAAGATGCGGGAGACCCCGTAGAGATTGCCCGGTATTATGAGCAAGAAGGGGCTGATGAGATCTGTTTTTTAGATATTACGGCTTCGTCCGATGGCCGTGCTATTTTGATGGACTTGGTGCGCCGAACGGCCGAAGAGGTTTTTATGCCGCTGACCGTCGGCGGTGGCGTCCGGACGGTTTCAGATGTCCGAGAGCTGCTTTCCGCAGGGGCCGACAAGGTTTCGGTGAACACCGCTGCCATCGAAAATCCAAAATTAATTGAAGCGGCATCGCAAGCTTATGGCAATTCTACAATCGTTGTCGCAATAGACGCAAAAATGAAACCACCGCGACCAACGGAAGCGGTCAATCCCGGAGTGGCCGTCGCCACGGGGTGGGAGGTTTATAGCCATGGAGGGCGAAAAAATACCGGATTAGATGTTGTGGAATGGGCAAAAAAAATGGAAGAGGCCGGAGCCGGAGAAATTTTACTCACCAGCATTAACAAAGATGGCACAAACAGCGGGTATGATATTGAACTGACGCGCGCGGTTACAGATGCGGTTGGGATTCCTGTCATTGCCTCTGGGGGGGCGGGAACATTGGAGCATCTTTTTACCGCGATTGACCAAGGCGGGGCCGATGCCGTTTTGGCGGCTTCGATCTTCCATTATAAAACCTTTACGATTTCAGAGGCAAAAGCATATCTTGCCCAAAAAGGGGTGCCAGTTAGAATATGATCAAGAAAAAATTTTCGCCGATTACTACAAAAAACATCTCAAAAAAAATGAAGGCACTAAAATTTGTAAACGGGCTGATTCCCGCGGTCATCCAAGATCATAAGAAAAACGATGTTCTGATGGTGGCCTACATGAATGCCGAATCGCTCCAAAAGACAATCGAGACCGGCGAGACCCATTTTTACAGCCGTTCCCGGAAAAAATTGTGGAGAAAGGGGGAGACCTCCGGCCATATTCAAAAAGTACAGGAAATCTTGACCGACTGTGACTTGGACACTTTGTTGGTCAAAGTCGATCAAACCGGCGTCGCCTGTCATACCGGAAGTCGTTCCTGTTTCTTCGGTCCTGCGGACAGAGTAACGCTTCCCGCAGCAAACCCCACGATTTCAACAACGCAAACGCTTTATGAGACGATCATGGATCGAAAAAAATCCCCATCGTCTGAATCGTATACAACGTCTCTTTTTAAGGGAGGAATTGATGTCATCTTAAAGAAAGTTGCAGAAGAGGCTGGTGAATTTATAATCAGCTCGAAGAATAAGGATAAGAAAGCGATTATTCGCGAGACGGCCGATCTCGTTTACCATCTGATGGTTGCGCTTTGTTATCATAATATTACGCCCCTTCAGATTGATAAGGAGTTGGCGCGGCGATCCTTCCAATCCGGGTTAGAGGAAAAACGTTCACGGCAAGGAGTGGGAAAATGACTCTATTTTCAGTTGCGATTATCACAATCAGCGATAAAGGTGCGGCAGGAATTCGGAACGATGAGAGCGGGAAAATGATTCATAAAATGATTGAAAAACTACCCGGAAATGTCGTTGGATATGAGATTTCGCCCGATCAGATAGAAAAGATTCAGAAGCAGATTTTTCGATTTTGCGATATGAAAGCGGTTGATCTTCTCTTCACGACTGGCGGGACTGGGCCTTCTCCCAGAGATGTCACGCCGGAAGCAACCGCTCCCCTCATTGATAAGCCATTTCCAGGAATATCAGAGATGTTGCGCATGTGCGGGTATCAGAAAAATCCAATGGCGATTCTCTCCCGCGGCGTTTCCGGCATCCGAGGGAAAACGTTGATTATCAATTTGCCAGGAAGCCCCAAAGCCGTAGAAGAGGGTCTGACATTGCTTTTGCCGATATTACCTCATGCCCTAAAAAAGATTGCAGGCGATGAGAAGGACTGCGGGGTCCTGCCGACCGCGTAACGCTTCGCGATCCTGTGGACGGGGCTCGCCCCGCAGACATCGCACTACCGTGCGCCCCCATAAAAACAAATAAACACCCAGTAAAGGCTGGAGCCGACGATGGGAATCGAACCCGCGACCTGCTGATTACGAATCAGCTGCTCTACCAACTGAGCTACGTCGGCAAAAATTGAGGCCCCCCCCTGAGGTTCCTTTTATTCGTTATCTGTTTCGGCCTCTTCCGCAACACGCGTTAGCAGACGATCTCTGACAATCTCTCCCTTTTTCCCAAGAAAACCAAGCCCCTTTCCATCTAGAAAAACTTCAGCACCACCGCCATTGCCCATGGTCAACAAAAATGTAGCATCGGCTTGCCAAATGGCCTTATCTCCGGGCTGCAAAAGAACATCTTTTGTTATCTTTCCATCCGTTAAAACCTTCACCCAGGTAGAATCACGTGCTTCTAACGAAAGAATAAACGGTTTTGACTGTGAGGGCAATCCGGTAGATCCAGAAGAAACCTCTGGCACCGCTGATGCCGCATCTGGATCAGCGGAAACAACCGCTTCGTCAGGCGGGAGGATCGCAGGTGATGCGGGCAAATCCGTTTGAACCTGCTCTGGCGCGTGCTGAGCCTGGGACTTCTGATCGCCCACAAAAAACATTTTGATCAAAAGCACTGAAGCAAGCGACAGGATCAGAACACCCATCCATGCATAATAACGCGGGGCCACCCGCATTCTGGCCCCCACACTCCCCAAATCCAACCATTTATCGGCAGGAGTAAATTCGCCTAAAGACTCTCCCTCCGAAAAATGAGGCAGGTTTTCATGCGACTCGGGAGAAGTTGAATCGGAACGGGACGCTGAAGATGAAAGGCTTTCGGAAAGACGTCTTAAACCCTCTGTCTCATCCAACTTCAAAAATCGAAGATAGCTTCTGACAAAACCTCTTATCGAGACGAGACTGGCGATTTTATCAAACCGATCTTCCTCCATTGCATGGACAAAAGCGGGCAAGATACGAGTATTTAAGGTGACTTCCTCCACAGAAATATTTTTCTCTTCCCGTTTTCTCTTAAGATACTGACCCACTGTTTCTGTCACGTTTTCAACAACCATGGCCACCCCCTATTTCAACAACTCTAATCTTTTTTTTGCCGACTCCGCTTGTGTACTTTCCGGAGCAAGCTCTACCACTTTCTTAAATGAATTCGAGGCTAACGCCTTCTCTCCTTTTTCAAGATAAAAAGAGGCCAGCCGGTAATGGGCTAAATAATCGCCCGGGGCCACAAAAACCGCCTCCTCAAAAACAAGGCGCGCCTTATCCGATTTCCCTATTTGCAAATAAGTCTCCCCGATTTTATCCAAAACGGTCGGATCGGTCGGGACAATGCGACGCACTTCCAAAAGCGCGTCTAACCCTTGCTGATACTGCCTTTGCTTGAGATAAATCATCGCCATATTCCAGCGGGGGAATTGAGGCGTTTCATACTGCAAATTTTTCAACGCCTCCTGATAGGATAATATCGCGTCCGCATCGTTTCCCGAAAGCTCGTAAGTCTTCCCCAGGTAATTATAGGCGGCTGAGTACTGGGGGTCAATCAAAATGGCTTTCTTAAATGAGGCGATCGCATTGGGGTAATCCTGCCTTTGTGCGTAGATATGTCCAATCGCATAGTGCGAATCTTTATTGTTGGGATTACTTTCAACCGACTTCAAAAACTCGATATAGCCCTTTTGTAGATTGGGTGGTGCATCATTAAGATAAGCCATGCCGAGTTTGTACGTCGCCTCCGACTCCTTTTCTTTCTTGATTTTATAGCCAGAAGAAACACAACTTGCAGAAAAAACAACCAGGGCAAGAAGGGCCAAGCCTCGAAATAGATTCTTGAAGGCGCTCAGGTTAAGCTTGACGATACTCATAACTAGTCAGGTCCTCAAATTCTTTGTACCGTTTTTCTATATCGTCTTGTGTGAGCGATTTTAGTCGATCTAAGGAAAAGGCTTCTACACAAAAGGAAGCCATGACTGATCCATAAATGGCAGATTGTCGCAGGACTTTGTCACTGACTCCTCCCGATGCGCGTGCGTTTTGGGCAATATACCCCATCATCCCTCCGGCAAAAGAATCTCCAGCGCCAGTCGGATCAAAAACATTCTCCAATGGGTAGGCGGGAATGGCAAATATTTTCTTGCCATTAAACATCAGTGCGCCATACTCGCCACGCTTCACAATCAGCGCCTTCGGACCCAGTGCCAGGATCACCTGTGCCGCCTTGGCCAGGTTAAACTCCCCGGAAAGCGCTCGCGCTTCTCCTTCGTTGATCATTAAAATATCAACCCCCGCTAACGTCTTAACCAGCCCTTCTGGATTCCCCTCAATCCAAAAATTCATTGTGTCACAAGCGGTTAGCTTTCGCCCAACAACCTGCTTCATGACATCCAATTGAAGCGCCGGATCAATATTCGCCAAAAATAAATGCGCCGTATTGGCGTAGGATGCTGGCAATTTTGGACGAAACGATTGGAAAACATTCAGGTCGGTTGTCAGCGTTCTGGCTTCATTGAGCTGATAGCCATACTCCCCTTTCCACCGAAAAGTCTTTCCGATGGCCCTCTCCAACCCCGAAAGATCAATTTTCCGCGTTTTGAGAAAAGCAATATGCTCATCTGGAAAGTCATCCCCCACCACTGCGACTAACTGGACATCGGTAAAAAAACTGGCGGCGGTTGCAAAATAGGTAGCGGACCCTCCTAACCCATCGCAAATGTCGCCAAACGGCGTCCGAACGGTATCTAAGGCCACGGAACCGACAACAAGAAGACTCATTTTTTAACTCCTTTAGAATATTTTTGAGGTACGACCTCTGCGGCTAAGAAAATTCCCAGATCTTTTCTGGTTTTATTCGGAACGAGCGAAATATCGGTCACGATTGCATTTTTTAACGAGGTTTGGCATCGGCAAGCGCGATTCGTCTTGATTTGCCCTATGGCTGCTGCAATAATTTTTTTTGACATTGCCACATTCGCTAAAAGAACTTTAATGACCATCTCCGATGTAACAGGCTTTTCTGAAATGTGCCAACAGTCGTAATCTGTTGACAACGCCAACGTAACATAGCAGATTTCCGCCTCACGTGCTAACTTCGCCTCGGTGGCGTTGGTCATGCCAATGACGGACACGCCCCACGACCGATGCACTTCGGATTCAGCACGACTTGAAAACTGAGGGCCTTCCATACAAAGATAAGTACCGCCCTTGTGAACGGTTGCGCCACCTGACTTAGCCGCATCTGCAATTGTTTTTGACAATTCAGGACAGATTGGATCGGCAAAACTCACCTGGGCCACAATGCCGTTTCCAAAAAAGGTGCTCTTTCTTCCCTTAGTCAGATCATAAAATTGATCAGGGACAACCATATGTCCCGGCGCAATATTTTCCTTCATGCTTCCGACCGCGCTCACAGAGACAATGGCAGTCACCCCCATTTTTTTTAGAGCGTAAATATTGGCCCGATAATTAATTTCAGACGGTAAGATTGTGTGCCCCACGCCATGCCGGGGCAAAAAGACAACCGGTATGCCGTTTAACTTCCCCGTCATCAATTTCCCCGAAGGCTTTCCAAACGGGGTGGAAACGGCCACTGCTTTCACTTCCGAAAGCCCCTCCATTTGGTAAAGCCCGGAACCTCCGAGAATCCCAATTTGAGGTCTTGCCTCTGTTGAAACTGTTTTGACTAATCTCTTCATCATACTCCTTTATTCCTAATCCAAGAGATTACAATATGCAATAACAAATCGCAAGTGCCCCCAAGCAGGGGGTGGCAGAATGAGCCGACCGGTTGGGTCGTCTGAGAAACAAACGGAGAATAAATAATAGTTTTCAATGGGTATAAGAAAACAGGGAATTTTGTTTTGGTTGAGTAGGGGCGAAATATTTTTCGCCCTTACTGTGCAAACCATAAGACAACTTCTATACGCACCGCGACCAACTGGAGCGGTCATTCCCGCCGTCGGCCGTGCCGACTAGGCGTCGTAGTAGAGGAAGAACTCGTACGGATGGGGACGGAGCCGCATCGCGTCTACCTCTTCCGTCTTCTTATAGGAAAGCCACGTCTGGATAAGCTCCTCCGTGAAGACGCCACCTTTTAATAAGAAGGCATGATCGTTTTCCAACGCCGACAACGCCTGATCGAGACTGCCCGGCATTGTTGGGATATTCTTTGCTTCTTCGGCACTTAACTCATAGAGATTCATGTCGGTGGGAGGGCCTGGATCAATCTTATTTTCGATACCGTCTAATCCGGCCAGCAACATCGCGCTAAAGGCCAAATAAGGATTGCAGGTCGGATCCGGGAACCGGACCTCAATGCGCTTTGCCTTTGGGTTGTTGAAATACATTGGAATACGAATACTCGCGCTTCGGTTCCGACTCGAATAGGCCAGATTGACCGGTGCTTCAAATCCGGGGGTTAACCGCTTGTACGAGTTGGTTGTCGGATTCGTAAACGCGGCAATCGCCTGTGCATGCTTTAAGATACCGCCCGTGTAATAGAGACACATCTGGCTAACACCCGCATATTTGTCACCGGCGAAAAGCGGCTGTCCATCCTTCCAGATACTCTGATGCGTGTGCATGCCGGACCCGTTATCGCCAAACATTGGCTTAGGCATGAAGGTTGCCGTCTTGTTATATCTTTTCGCAACATTTCTCACGATATATTTATAGGTCATGACGTTGTCGGACATTTTTAGGAGTGAATCAAAACGCATATCAATCTCGGCCTGTCCCGCAGTAGCCACTTCATGGTGCTGCTTTTCAATGATAATACCGGCCTTTTCCATTTCTCGCACCATCTCGGCACGCATATCATCCTGACTATCCACAGGGGAAACCGGGAAATATCCCCCTTTATTGCGAGGACGATAACCTGAATTGACCCCTTCTCTTCCCGCATTCCAAGAACCCTCATCGGAGTCAATAAAGTAGAATCCCGCCTGTAGTGTCTGATCAAACCGAACATTATCGAAAATAAAGAACTCTGCTTCCGGCCCGATATAGGCCGTGTCGCCGATGCCGGTTGATTTCAAGTACGCCTCGGCCTTCTGCGCGAGGGTGCGAGGGCACTTATCATAGAGTTTGCCAGAGACCGGGTCTTTGATGTTGCACGTCACCGACAGCGTCGGAATTTTTGCAAAAGGATCCATAAAGGCGGTATTCGGATCAGGAACAGCCAACATATCGCTATCGTTAATCGCCTGCCAGCCGCGAATGCTGGAGCCATCCAGACCGGAGCCCTCTCTTACAGTCTCTTCGGTAAACTCGCCAATCGGGATACCAAAATGCTGCCACGAACCGAGCAGGTCAACAAACTTAAAGTCAACCATCTCTACCTTATTTGTTTTTGCAAATTCAATTACTTCCTTTGCTGTCATTGCCTTTCCTCCTATGTTAATTTTAGTCGCTTCCCCTTAATAATCCCTATATTTATTGGTAATGGGCATCCTTCGATCCTTACCCAAGCCCTTATGAGTGATTTTGACCCCAATGGGCGCCTGCCGTCTTTTGAACTCGGAATTATCCACTAATGATATTACTTTTGCAACCGTCTCTGTGTCAAACCCGGCCGCTACAATTTCTTCTCGTGAATGATCTTTCTCGATATAGGCCATTAATATGGAATCGAGTATCTCATACGGGGGCAGACTATCGGTATCGGCTTGATTAAACCGAAGCTCCGCAGTGGGGGGCCGCGTTAGGATTCGATTTGGAATCGCCTTCCCTTGTTTATTGCGATAACGCGAAAGCTTGTAAACAACTGTTTTCCACAAATCTTTGATGACTGCAAACCCGCCGGCCATATCGCCGTACAAAGTTGCATACCCGACACTCATCTCGCTTTTATTGCCGGTTGTCAAAACAAGCCACCCAAACTTATTTGACAAGGCCATGATGATATTTCCACGAATCCGAGATTGCAAGTTCTCCTCGGTTTTGTCGGCGGGGTGATTTGTAAAAGAATCCGACAGGGAATCTAAAAGGGCGCAAAGAGACGGCTCAATCGAGATGGTCT
>JBBTNS010000077.1:0-1706 GCA_038067655.1 Nitrospirota bacterium | reverse complement strand
TTTGGCTGTGACAGTGCCCAACCAGTCACCGGAGCCGACCGCATGGTAGCAGTTTAGTTTTAGGGGAAGTCGTTTGCGGCGGCTCACCTCATCGTTATGCGGCATGGGTCTAACCGGATATTGACAAGTGTCACGTTACAGAATACACTCAAGGAGTGATCAAAACATTTTCTGACAGGGACACTCAAGAATTATACGAGAAGGGAAAAACAAAGCGATTTCATTCAGAAATCTGGAAGAGGGCGTTACGGAGGCTGGAATATATCGATATGGCAACATGTTTAGAAGATTTGAAAGTCCCTCCCAGCAACCGACTTCATAAGCTTGAAAGGAACCGAAAGGGGCAGTACTCTATTTCGGTAAATGATCAGTGGCGGATTTGTTTTCGGTTTGTGGACCAGGATGCTTATGACGTCGAGTTTACTGATTATCATTAATGCGAGGTGCCCATGAGTATTCCTAACAAGAAAGAAAGGAAGATTTGTCCCACCCATCCAGGGGAAATGCTGCGCGAAGATTTCTTGCCGGATTACAGGTTAACCGTGTCGGACTTTGCTAAAGCGATAGGCGTATCACGCCAAACCGTAAATGAATTGCTACGGGAACGCCGTGCAGTAAGTTCTGAGATGGCGTTGCGCCTCTCTCGTCTGTTTGGCAACACCCCTGAATTTTGGTTGAATGCCCAGCGGGCGTTTGATCTCTGGGGTATAACAAGGGATGTAAAAAGTAAGGTTGAACGTATTGTGCCATTGCGTGCCGCATAACAATCGGTTGCAGCGGACTCGCTCCGCTCGCCGCTGAACCGGGTCGTTGGGTGTAGTAGTAAGGTTAACAAGATCATGGTCGTTATGAGAAATCTTTCCCTATGCTTTTTGTTTATTCTATCTCTATCGGTCTCGGCAAGCTGTTCTCCTGCTTCTCAAAAACCCTTGATGCCTATTGAGATTACATATCGTGAGGCCATGCTGGGCGATGGCCTCGTTGGAGTCTTCCATAATTCGCCAATCAGACAGCTTGCCGTGCTTATCGCGTTAACGAATCCCACGCTTAATCAGACCGAGAATTACCGTCTCGATCTTGCTCCAAATGAAACCAATGAAATTGGACATTTGGAAGGATGGACATTTGCATCAGGAGATATGGTTAAAATTACTCACAACAACTATCAAGCCCTAGAGGTGGAAATACCATAGTCTGCAC
Source organism: Nitrospirota bacterium (assembly GCA_038067655.1). Taxonomy (GTDB): domain Bacteria; phylum Nitrospirota; class Nitrospiria; order SBBL01; family SBBA01; genus JACPZM01. The sequence goes on along the minus strand of JBBTNS010000077.1, from coordinate 506 downwards.
CTTATCACTCGTTCGTGTCAGAAGGGATACATCTTTAGGGGCGTTGCGTGTCGTACAAAAAAAGCTTAGACTGCTCTTATGTCAAAAGGCGAACGCCTCAAGGAAGAGATCGGATGGTTAAAGATTGCCTTTGGTATAGTTGTTGCTCTTGATGCGTCCGTTGTTGGATGGCTAGCGCAAAACTACGAAACTGCTAGGCCCATTGTAATAGTTGCTGCAGTCATTGCGGCTGTTGTTTTTTCCGTAGCCATTGTCTTTATAAATCGGCGGGCTTTTCGCCGTATTGAAGAACTGGAGGATGTGTAATGGAATGGGCAGTTATTATCGCTTTGGCATCTCTTGTCGGTGCTTTGTGCATGGTTGTATATGAAGCATCCTTGAGTAGCCACAAGTAACACCCAACAATGTATATGGACTCCCCCTCCTTTAGCAAGGGGATGTTGTCTTTTTTGAGTCAATCCATTTTCTAGTTGAAATTTGCATATGACCTACGCTGCGATTGCTTC
>JBBTNS010000076.1:0-1330 GCA_038067655.1 Nitrospirota bacterium | reverse complement strand
TATCCAAGGGGGCTTCCCAGTTTTCTTAAACTCCTATCTCTGTTTTAGGGGGGAAGCTCTTTAACCCCCGGGGTCTATGAGTAGGGGATATCCCTATGTGCACAGCGCGCGGTGCGCATATATAGCCAATAATCATAGAGAAGCGTGACGTGGTGCGTTAGCCAAAATAATATTATCAATCAAACGAACCTTTCCGATCCAAACGGCTAAAAGCAGTACCGTCTTCTCTAAAATTTTGAGAACTGGCTCAAGTGTTTCAGGATGGCAAAACGCAATGTAATCGGGACGCACATCAGGTTCCAATGAAATAATGGCCGCCACCTCTTTTTGCAACAGCGTGCAATCTTGTTCTCCCTTGTCTACCCGTTTTTTTGCGTGACAGAGTGCCCGATATAAAACGGTTGCCGATGCCTTTTCCGATAGAGAGAGAAATTGATTGCGAGAACTTTTTGCCAAACCGCACGCGCCAGAGTAGAGATCTTCTCGAACGGTCGGTCGAATGCGGAGCATCAGATCAAAATGAAGGTCCTTTGCCATTTTCCGAATCACCACGGTCTGCTGATAATCTTTTTGGCCAAAATAGGCGGCGTCGGGTTTTATAATCTGAAATAGCTTTGCCACAATGGTCGCAACCCCGGCAAAATGCGCAGGACGCGCCGCTCCCTCCCATCGCTTTGTCACCTGACTCACCGAAATGGTCGTGTCTAAGTCGGGAGGAACAATTGCAGAGGCCATCGGCGCAAAAAGAAAATCAACCCCAACTGATTCCGCCATTTTAGAATCTCTTGCAAGGTCACGCGGATAACGCTTCAAATCTTCTGACGGCCCAAACTGAAGTGGATTCACAAATAAAGAGACAATAACAATATCACACTCTTTTTTAGCAGTACGCATCAGTGCCAGGTGGCCATCATGAAACGCGCCCATTGTGGGAACAAGGCCAATTCGCTTTTTGCCGCGATACGAAGATAGAATTTTCTGAAGCGATAAAATGGAGGTAATGGTTTTCATTTGGTTCCTTTGAGTTTCAAGTGGGTGAGTCGTGGAAATTGAGCTTTTGAAAATCGAGCTTGCGGGTGACCAGAAACGCAACGATTCTAAAATAGCGAAACGTCCGAAAGCCTCGCAGGGCACGTTGCCCTCGCGCCTTGGCCTTGGCCGCCTGGATTAAAGCATTCAGACCCTCCAAAAGACCATTGTTCATGTGACTTCTTTTCCATTGTAAAACCCCTTCCCAGTGGGCCTTGATCGTCCGTGCCGCATGGATCATTGGCGCCATTCGACTGTGCGTCGCCCAAAAATACCACTGCTTCAGCATCCCCTCAAACAC
>JBBTNS010000075.1:0-1418 GCA_038067655.1 Nitrospirota bacterium | reverse complement strand
TTGTTGGGCGCTACTATGACCTCCGTATGGCATCAAGTGCCAGGCAAGTAATAAACCCAGCGGTAACGACAAGAACGAAAGATACAATAATGGTCATTTCTATAACTCCTCAAGAAGTGTAATTTTTTCCTCAATCCGCCTATGAATGCCATAGCCACCATAGCCAACTATGAGCAAGGCAAAGACGGTAGCCAAAACCAATAACCAGTGAACTGACTGAAAATTTGAAATCAACCAACCTGTAAGGCTAATAACAGTAGCAACCAGAATACCCAGCCAAAGTTTTAAATAAGCAATTTGCTCCTTCGCAAGGTCTAACTTCGACATATGTAAAGTTTATCACAGATTTCTTGCTGCATTCAACGCAAAAAACAGCGGCTATCGGGGACAGCACCTGTTTCCCCTTGCCAGCGTCACAACCCCCACTTTACAAGAACAGATACAACGCGTTTAACCCGCACCCGATACCCCGACAACAACAACGCCAACAGACACTTTCCCGTGAAGTGTGAACAGGCGCTGATGGTCAACAAAACATTTTGTCACCAATCCGCATTGACAGGGAACAAGACCCACCGATTATGCCCTTTCCCTAAAAACTGACGACCCGCTTTCCAACACGCGGGCTAACCGGCACGCGTTTTTTGCGCGTCCGTCTCCAGTGCCTGGTTGTCCCTCAGCGTAGCGGAGGGACAACGATTAAAATGAGCCACCGCCCACAGACACTGAATAAAATCGACGGCTATTATGCGGTCGGCTCCATTGCCTTGTTCGGCTACTCTACAATGAGGCTCGTGGTAGGTCATACCAATTGCGCGTACCTTGATATTTTACAATGACAGGGTTGCTCGGATTTCCTTGCCTGAAAAGGAGTACATCGAAAACCCTTCCATGTTCGGTAATAAGCTCCCCCTGTTTGCTGTTTGTTATTCCTGCATGAAACTGCTTCGCATATGTCGCCCAACACTCGCCGAGAAGGAACGGCAGTCCGGCTATTTTCTTTCCGTCCGCTTGTAGGGCACTCTCTGGAAGGAGATACTGCGTCTTGTCCATCCCGATGAACCCTCCACGCTGAAGGCCGCACCGCACCTGGCTATCAAAGGCTGGCATTAGCCCTATCACCAAGAGCACTGCCTTCATCGGATACGTGGCGTTGGTGTTTCCGTGGAATAGTCCTTTAGACAGTGACCGTAGTGAACGAAACAGAGAGAAGTCAAACGCGATATGGAGCATTGGGTGATTGGTCGTGCTGGAAAGTGGTGAGCGATATAGTGCCACTAGATCCGCGTGTAACGTGGAGTCTGCAAGAGTGGTTTTGGATGCGTCAATGCTCTGGAGTTCCGGTGCTTTTCGGCTTCCTGCACCCCAATTTTCCAAGACCTTTCGGAGGGCCGGTGCAAGCATTTCAGTTTCTACCC
>JBBTNS010000074.1:0-3236 GCA_038067655.1 Nitrospirota bacterium | reverse complement strand
TTAAAACTTGTGCTTGTATTTCCCACGTTTATAAGTTTAATATGCACGCAATAGGGTAGGCGGCTGCTTCGCTATCGCCACGAGGTTCCGCGCCGAAAAAACCGGCACTCCACCTTATAGAGCCGACTGCGCTTCTCGGTATCTGTTGACTTCGTCAACAGATACCTGCGATGCTCGCGGCTCAACAGCCACGATACAACCAGGGGGCAGTCTTGAATCGTATTGAAAGCGTCGATGTTTTTAGATTGTTAGCCGTTATTGCGGTTATAACGCTTCATTCGGCACCACTTTCAGCAGATTTGGCAAGAGATGATGAAATATATAAATATCTGGATGTAGTGATGAACCAGATCGCAAGATTTGCTGTCCCATTTTTCTTTGTCATTTCTGGTTACTTTTGGGGGTTGAAAGTTAGAAGGACAGACAATCCAATACCTTTGACAAATATTATGGCAAAACGAATTGGCATCATTTTCATATCATGGTGTTTTATATATTTGCTGCCGTTAAATCTATCTAGCATCTTTGAATATGGAATACTTGGGCCAGTAAAGGTCGTATACTGGAATATCCTCAATCTCGCAAAACAACCAACCACTCTTTTGATGCAAGGCACTAGGGATCATTTGTGGTTTTTAGTTGGGCTTTTGTTTTCTTTATATATTTCAGTATTTTTCGTGCATAAACGATTTGTTAAAACTCTCTTTGTATTTTCCATTTTTCTCTATACATTTGGGCTTTTAGCTAAAGCATATTCAAGCACGCCAGTAGGCATAGATGTAGATTTTAATACGAGAAATGGGCCATTTTTTGGTTTGTTGCTTTTCGTATCGGGTTTTATGATTTCCCGATTTGATCCAAGCGTGAAGTGGTTAAGTTATGGCTTATTGATATCCTGTTTTGGTTTTGTATTGCATTTTTCAGAGATATACCTTCTCTGGAAATATTTTGGTATTTCTCTGGAGCAGGACTATGTTATAGGAACATATTTCATGGGGGTTGGCGTTGCAACTGTTGCTCTATCTAATCATAGAATCTTTAGAGTCCCGGCGCTAAGTACAATTGGCAGAATGGTTTTAGGTATATACGCAATTCACGTTATTTTTGTCGATTTATTTAGAGTGGTCGATAAACAGATAGACCATCCATTTTGGGAGATTAGTTATGTCATTTTAGTCTTGGGTCTTTCTGTTGTCTCAGTTGTGTTGCTCTCAAAAAACAGGATAACCCAGAAAATTGTTGTCTAACAATCGCATGTACTCGGACAGCAAAAAACGCCGCTCCCTTTGTCGCTCTGTTTTTTCTGCCGGTGATGCAAATCGTTAGTGTTGACGGCCGAAGAAGGGTGCAACGATGTTGGCATTGCGATCAGTAAATATGAATTATTTCACCCCAACCGCCATGCCTTCTCCGGTAGGAATCATCATCGCCGAAGAGAAAAAAGAGCGGTCGTTTAATATCCCAATTATTTTCTGCATGGCTAAAATGGCAGGGGCTTCTTCGGCGGCTGTCTTTGCATTTTTATGTACGTTCCCAAAAAGATAGGCATTATCAAGGGCAACCACGCCTCCTGGCCGTAAATTCTGTGCAGCCCAGAGAAGATAATTCGGATAGCTGATTTTATCCGCGTCTATAAAACAAAAATCAAATGGGCCAAAGGGGGTTAGGGTTTCGAGCGTTTTATTGGCATCTCCGGCGAGCACCGAAATCTTTTCCGATATTCCAATTTCCACAAAGACAGCCGCGGCCCACAGGGCATAATCGGGATCGTTTTCCAGCGTATAAAGTTTCCCATCCGGAGGCATTCCATCGGCAATCCACAAGGCCGAGTACCCGCCTAGCGTTCCAATCTCCACCGCCCTTTCTGCATGGCAGCCGTGAACGAGGCATTGCAGAATCTTCCCCTCTGTTGCCCCAATCTGAATCTGTGGAAGGTTATTTGCTTCCATTTGTGAGAGAAGATAGTGATGGCGTGAATCTTCCGGAGCAAATGCATTTTTGATATAATCCAAAAGTGCGGGGGTTTGATAGTCGTTTCGGTTTTCAGTATGTTTTGAAGGGGTCATTGAAAAGCCTATTTACGCGTCCCTGTAGATTTCGCTTCTTGCCTTCTTGATGTAATAAAAAAGGCTGGCCGACCCGGAAAGAACACCCGCCGCTAAAATCACAAAAATCTGTGTCCCGAATGTCAGTCCGCCTCCCTTGATTGGGATCAGAACCAATATACAAGAAAAACCTCCCCATGCAAACCACCATAGAAAATATTTCAATGCGATAATGGGGTTCCCCTCTCTCATCCCCGATCCTCCTTTGCCAGGCCAAACCCCGTTATAATATTTTTTGTAATCTCTGAAATTAAAACAGCCTGCTGGGAAGCCATAAACAAAAAGGCCATGTCCATCGTGGCCAGGATCTGAGCAATCTCATTTCCAAACTTAAAAGAAGGCGCCATCTTTGGATCCTCAAAATGAGGGTTTTGGTACGTGAGATAATCCACAAAACTTCCCGCTTTCGGTTCCTCTTTATAGATTTCAAAATGAAGCGCGTACGTTAGTGGGACGGACACCAACCCCAAATCGTTGTTAACCCGACTATAAAAAGTGTAAAGCATGAAAGCCGTCCCGGCACGAACGATTTCCAATTTTTTCTTTTCATCAATTTGCGCGACGATGGCACATCCGTAGCGCATCTCATAATCTTGAAACTGAGGATACAATAGTTTGGAATAGATGGCATCCGACCCTTGTATCATTGCATTTGCAAGGCTGGGCAGCTTCTCGATGATTTCTTGGATTGCTACGCTTTTACCCTGCTTTAATACTTTCCGAATATACGGATTCGTATTCTTTGAGAAGACGGGAAATAAGCCTAAAATATTTTTTATTAAACCGTGCATAAGCGATTTAGAGTATGTGTGCAGAGTAATAAAGTCAATGGGCATAGACCTAACCCTAATCCGGACGTAAGGGGAGCGGCATGGGAGGATGAGGTCAAAACGGTCCAAGACGGACTTGGAGAAGGAGCTTGTCGCATGGATCCAAGTCCCATCCCTGTTGCGCGCATCTTTTTTTAGAGATATTGCGTTGAGAGACCATGCCTGTAGATGCCTTTGGACACACGGGTAGACAGAGGGAGAGCGGAAAGGGTTGTCGGAGAGAAGAATAAACGCGTGTTCGGATCAGGGAGACTGTCCTATAATTAGTTGAAATTGCGAAATGACCTCCGAGGCGATAATA
>JBBTNS010000073.1:0-2761 GCA_038067655.1 Nitrospirota bacterium | reverse complement strand
GATACCCTCTTCGGGTTGCCTTTTTATATACCCTGACATGGGACACAAAAACAATGTTCCCTTGATTGGATAGGGTAGTTGTGCTACCGTCTGAAAGTCAGAAATCAGTGAGGTTAATGATGCCCAATATTGCTTATGTAAATGGAAGATGGTCTCCTATCACTTCCGCAACCGTGTCTGTAGAAGATCGTGGCTTTCAATTTGGAGATGGGGTCTACGAACTGATTCGCACGTATCACGGACAGGTTTTTCACGTTCAGGAACACTTAAAAAGGCTTTATGCTAGCTTAAGTCAGGTTGAGATTCGCCTTGAAAAGACAGCGGCTGATCTTGCCAGCATTATACAATTGGGCATCAAGCGAAGCGGCTACCCGGAAGTTAAAATTTATATTCAGGTGACCCGTGGTGCGGCGTCTCGGCTGCACCATTTTCCAAAAGGGACAAAGCCCACGCTGGTCATGACCTTTCGGAAATTAATTCCCGTTTCCAAATTATTAAAAAATAATGGGGTGTCGGTCATCTCCGTTTTAGACACACGATGGGACCGATGCAATATCAAATCATTGAATCTGCTTCCAAATATCTTGGCGAGAGAGGCCGCAATGAAAGCGTCTGCTTACGAAGCAATTTTCGTCCGAGATCGGTTTGTTTGGGAAGGGGCGGGCAGTAATATCTTTGCGGTTTTTGGGAAAAAGGTCGTCACGCCGCCTGAAGGCCCAACGCTTCTTTCCGGCATTACACGCGATATTGTCTTATCATTAGGGAAAAAAATAAGACTCGATATGCGTGAAGAGAAAATCTCGTTCAGTGATTTAAAGAAGGCCGATGAGCTTTTTCTGACGGGCACAACAGTGGATATTCTGCCTATTGTTCGGCTCGATCAAAAACGGGTTGGCGAAGGCATTCCTGGGCCAGTGACCATTCTCTTACAGAAATTGTTTGATACGACATCTCTTCCCCCAAAGTCAGTTTAGTGAATACACAAATTACCGTTCAAAGATTCGATCCTTCGCGAACCCCTGAAAAATTTATTTCAAATTATTCAATTGATTATGATCGCGGCACTACGCTGCTTTCCGCCCTGTTACAGATTAAAAACGAGATAGACGGAACGCTGACTTTTCGCGCTTCTTGCCGTGCCTCTATTTGCGGTTCTTGCATCATGCAGGTGAACGGAACCCAGAAGCTGGCCTGTAAGACCTCCCTTCATGACGAGTTGGAACGAGCCGGTCGCATTCACGTTGGGCCGATGGACAAGATGCAGGTCATTAAAGACATGGTTGTGGATATGGCGCCGTTTTGGGAAAAGATCCGAGCGATCACGCCATATGTGGTTTCGAAGGTAGGGGCGGTTCGCGAACCGCCCCTACAGAATATGAATGAATCGCTACATAACGCCGATGGGTGTATTATGTGTATGGCCTGTCTTTCGGCTTGCTCTACGTTTGAGGTCTCTCCCGGATTTTTGGGTCCTGCCGCGTTGGCAAAATCGTATCGCTTCATGGTAGACCCGAGGGACTCATCTCATAAAGAACGGCTGGAGAATCTGCAAGGGGACGACGGGATTTGGGATTGTGTACGATGCAATTTTTGCGTCTCGGTGTGTCCTAAAGAAGTTGCCCCGATGGAGCAGATTGTCCGTCTTCGGCGTTTGTCCATCGAGGCCGGGTTGTCCGAGTCTATGGGTGCTTCGCATATTACGCAATTTACAAAGGTGGTGGGTCAAGAGGGTCATTTGAACGAGACGCGATTGCCCCTCTTGATGTTATGGGGCCATTGGGGAAAATTGTTGCGGATGATTCCGCTGGGGATCAAGATGCTTCTGCGCGGGAAGTCCCCGTTTCCGTTTAAGCGGGCAAAGGGGTATGAGCAGGTGCGATCCATCTTTGAAAAGAGGGGCAAATGAAATACGCTTATTATCCGGGATGCGCTGCCAAAGGGGCGGCCCCTGAATTACATCAAGCCACAATGAAAGTGGTCGAACGGCTGAAGATCGAAGTGGTTGAGTTAGAAAACTTCAACTGTTGCGGCGCGGGCGTCATTACCGAGGCCGATCCCGATTTGGCCTATACCCTCAATGCAAAAACGCTCGCGACCGCGGAGGCCATGAAGCTCAATATCATGACGGTTTGCGGGACCTGCCAAGGAACATTAGGCGGCGTGAATCGGTTATTGCAAAAGGATGAGGCACTGCGGAATCAAATCAACATCGGGTTAAAAAAGGCGACGGGATTGGAATATCACGGTACCGTTTCCGTACAGCATCTACAATGGATTTTAGTCAAAGATTACGGATTGGACAAACTAGAAAAAGCCGTTACCCACCCCTTGACCGATCTTGCAATTGCTCCTTTTTACGGCTGTTATATCTTGCGGCCGGAGTCGTCCACGGGGTTTGATCGGTGGGATAATCCGCAATCTTTAGAAAAATTGATTAAAACGTTAGGGGCATCTCCCGTTCCTTACGAGGGGAGAACCAAGTGTTGCGGGTTTCCCGTTTTTCTTGAGAAAGAGGAGATTGCGTTACAGATGGTGTCCTCTCGCGTGGGAGAGGCAAGAGAGGGCGGAGCCTCCGCCATGGTCACGCCCTGTCCGCTTTGCCATATGAGTTTGGATATCTCTCAGGATCGTGCTGAGAAAAAAATTGGAACGAAGCCGGCGCCCGCGGGCACGGAGAAAATGCCGATTTTACATCTGCCACAGTTATTGGGATTGGCGTTAGGATTTTCGTCTGAGGAGTTGGGGATGAACCGGCATTTTG
>JBBTNS010000072.1:10752-11926 GCA_038067655.1 Nitrospirota bacterium | reverse complement strand
CAGAAGAAATGGGTATTCAATTGATCAGCCTTTCACCAGAAGAATCTGTCACCTACGGAAGACTTTCGGAAAATAGTCACTTTGATCCGTTTGATCGAATGCTGATTTGGCAAGCCATCAATAGAAAACTAACAATGATCAGTAAAGACAATGAATTTTCAAAATTCATTGAACATGGACTCAAGTTATTCTGGAAGTAGGAAGCATCTAACAATCACTTTGACACCGACTGCGCGGACAAACCGCTTGCGGGATGCTAAAACGGACACGAGCGCGTGGGAGCGGGAGATTGACCCGTCGGTGTCTGCGCTTTACCAATTGACGCCGGAAGAAATCAAAATCGTTGAGGAGAGCGCTCGGTAGAAGCGGCGCAGGATGAGAGGTCTTCATTCCAGATAAAATTGCCGCTTCACTGGAAAAGATTATTTTAAAGGCCAGAGAAAAACAAATTGAACTGGAAGTGATCTCTTATAAAAACGCGGCGTACATACTGTCAAATCTGACCCTCTTACAGCGAAGATTCCAAAATCTCCTTCAATATTCGGTCGGCGCCTTGGGTCAGTAGCATCTCGGCGACTTGCTCGCCCAGATGAGAGGCTTCGGCAATAGGCGCCGTTTTCTTCGCGTAAATTCTTTCGGTGCCAGTAAGATTTAAGACAATCCCTTCCAACGTAATCTCGCCCCCTGATTCTAACGCGAAACCGGCAATCGGCGTCTGACATCCCCCCTCAAGACGAATCATCAATCCACGCTCCGCGGCAACCTCGCAGGCTGTCTTCGGATCGTTCAAAAACGCAATCACCTCGTTCATTTTGATATCGTCCCGCCGACATTCAATCGCCAGCGCACCTTGGCCAATCGCAGGAAGGCTAACATCTGTTGGCAAATATTCGGTGATCTTCTCTTTCCAGCCCATACGATGCAACCCCGCGGCAGCCAGAACAATAGCGTCAATCTCCCCATCCAATAATTTTCTGATTCGCGTGTCTAAATTGCCGCGCATTGGAGAAAACAGAAGATCGGGACGGGATCGTTTTAATTGCGACTGCCTTCGCAAAGAAGATGTTCCAATCCTCGCACCGGCAGGTAGGTTCTTCCATGAAACCCCGGTTTGGGTCATCAGCGCATCTTGTGGATTTTCTCGTTTTGGAACGGCTCCAATATGAAGGCCCTC
>JBBTNS010000072.1:0-10652 GCA_038067655.1 Nitrospirota bacterium | reverse complement strand
TCAGCGCATCTTGTGGATTTTCTCGTTTTGGAACGGCTCCAATATGAAGGCCCTCCGGAATTTTTGTCGGCATATCCTTCATACTATGAACGGCCAGATCAATCTCGCCGTTGAGCAGTGCCTCTTCAATCTCCTTCACAAAAAGCCCTTTTCCCCCAATTTTTGCTAACGGAACATCCAGAATTTTATCGCCGGTTGTTTTAATTGTTTTGATTTCAACCGCAATCCCCCGCGCGCGAATCTGATCCGCCACCCACGTGGTCTGCGTGACTGATAACGCCGAGCCACGGGCGCCGATTCGTAACGGGATCACACGCTCTCCTTTTTTCCGTCAAATGGAAGGGTCTGATTTTTTTCCTCAAGGAGAAACATCTTTTGAGCCGCTTCCAAAAGAAGATTCCCATTTTTCCCCTCGGCCTCTTTTTTCAGCAGCGTTAACGGCCCATGCAATAATTTATTTACAATGGATACAGTCAGGCCATCAATGACCTCGCGCTCTTTTTCGGAAAGGGCTGAAAGCTTATCAAATACCCGCTTCATCTCTTCTTGTCGAATGAGCTCAGATCGCTCTTTTAGCGCGACAATCAAAGGAACCGCGTCCAAAGATCGAAACCAACAAATGATCTGCAAGACCTCTTCGGCAACAATCTCTTCAGCTTTGAGCGCCTCATTTTCGCGCGTCCGAATATTCGCCTCGACAGATAATTTGAGATCGTCAATATCGTACAAAAAAACGTTATCGAGTTCGTTAATCGCAGGATCAATGTTCCGGGGGACGGAGATATCAATAAAAAAGATGGGACGATTTTGCCGCGCGGCAATCACTTTTGAAACCGCGTCGCGAGAGACCAGATAGTGCGGCGCGCCGGTCGAACAGAGCACAATATCCGACTTCGCCATTTCAACTGGAAAATCTTCAAACGAAACGGGGGTGCCATGATATTCCAAGGCAAGCTCGACGGTGCGATCGTAATTCCTGTTGGCCACCAAGATCGACTGCACACCGCTTGAAATAAAATGACGCGCGGCAAGCTCCGCCATCTCTCCGGCGCCGATGAGCATCACCGTTTTTTTACGCAGGTCTCCAAAAATTTTCTTAGCGAGCGCAACCGCTGCAAAACTAATCGAGACGGCATTTTCAGCGATCTTTGTCTCAGTCCGCACTCGTTTTGCAACCGAGATTGCCTTCTTGAAGACCTTATTTAAAATCAGGCTGGTTGATTTATGCAGCATCGCCAAATCAAATGCATCTTTGATTTGCCCTAAAATTTGAGGCTCTCCAATCATCATCGAATCGAGGCTGGAAGCGACGCGAAATAAATGTTTTAAGCAGGCGTTTGATTCATAAAGATAAAGCGCGGTGGAAACCGCCACTTCTTGATTGTTCGTCTGGCCGAGGAAAAATTGTTTCAGCGCGCCGCATCCTAGCTCTGTGTCTTTGACCACCGCATAAATTTCGACCCGATTACAAGTGGATAAAATCAGTGCCTCTTCAATCAACGGGTTTTCTCTCAGTTGATAGAGGGCCTTCTCGGTCGTGGCTTCTGAGAAGGCAAATTGTTCCCGCAGTTCGACTGGCGCGGTACGATGATTCAGCCCAGCAACAATAATATTCATTATGTGAGTGTGGCGAAAATAAAAAGAACTCCGACAAACCCGACAATGGCTAGGAAGGCTGCACGTCTTGCCCTCCAGCCAGCGGTCGTGCGGCCTTGGAACATCACGAGATAAAAAAACCACGCGCCCAGCGATAAAAGTTGTTTAGGACTATTTGACCAAAACGCGCCGACGGCATATTGAGACCAAAATGCGCCAGAAATAATGCCCAGTGTTAAAAGCGGAATACCCCAAAAAAGCGCGGTTTTATTCCATTGATCCAAAAGTGCCAAAGAAGGGAGTTTATAGGAAAGGGGACTAAATTGTTTTGATTTTAAAAGCCCTTCTTGCAAGAGATACATCACGCCGGAAACCGCTGCGATGGCAAAGGCCGCAATGCCCAACACCGACAGCGTCGTATGGATTCCCAGCAAGGTTCCCTTCAGGGCGGGATCCACCGATGGACTACTTTGCGGCAAGATCGCTGCGGAAATGAGTGAAAGAAACGCGATGGGAAGAATCAGAGAGCCCATTACATGGACACGAAAACGCATCTCCACGAAAAAAAAGATTAAAACAATGACCCACGAAAAAAAAGAGAGCGCTTCTCTGAGTGTACTAAAAGGAACTGCCAGTTGAAACTGCATCACGAGGGCAACGGCATGACAAAGAAATCCGATTCCGGTTCCTGTAAAGGCCAATCGCTGTATTGCTGAAAGCGACCCTTTGCTGTTTGTCTCGGTTTTATCCCGAAGCCCTAACAAGAAAAAGAGACATCCAAGAAAATAGAAAAAGAGGGCTGTTCTGAAAAATAAGATTTGCGACATTTTAAGGCAATACGATCAAGGGTACCTCTCCTTATAAGAAGCACCCTGAAAGCGCATGGTATCGCCTTAAAAGAGAACCTGTCAAGGTGAATTAATGATGCGGTGCTGGTGCTGGTGCCTCTCCACCGGAGATATGCAATTCAACGCGGCGGTTTTTTGCGCGGCCCTCTTCGTTTGTATTCGCGGCAACCGGCTGTGACGGCCCAACCCCAATGGCCTCTACGCTAGAAGAGGTTATTCCATTTGAAATCATCGCAACACGAACCGACTGTGCCCGCTGTTCCGAGAGACGCTGGTTATGATCGTTGTTTCCAGTGGAGTCCGTGTGACCCACCACCACCAAACGATTTTCAGGATATTTTTTAAGAACGTCTGTAATCTGATTCACTGTCGAGAGTGCCTCTGACTGCAAGGTAGCGGAATTGGTTGAAAATAAGATATTTCCTTTCAAAGTCATTAAGATCCCCTGGTCGGTCCTTTTTGTCTCGGCAATGGCCGCTAGCTCTTTGGCTTGCTTATCCATTCGATAACCCACCGTTCCACCAATGGCCCCGCCCAAGACTCCGCCGAGCATGGCTCCTTTTTCTTTATTCCCGGATTGATTGCCAATCACGCCCCCCAGCAAGGCCCCAGCCAATACGCCAGCGCCGGTACCCATTGCCGTTTTCTTTCCCGCTGTCTCGCAACCGGCAACAAACAAAACAACTACCAAAAAAGCGGATATCTTCTTTATCATTTCTTTCTCCTTTGTATACGATCTGTTGACATGTGCCGCAAATCGTGCGACCGTCTCTGCTTGCCCAACAGCGATGGTACAATACCGCTCTGATCTAAATCAATGACATTTTAATAAAAATATAAAGATGAATCAGCCCTCTATCGCCTATATCGGCCTGGGATCAAACATGGGAGATAAACAGCAGCGGCTTTGCCAAGCGATTGCCCAATTGGCCTCCTATGATCTCACGATCTTGAAAGTCTCCTCTCTCTACGAGACGGCACCGGTAGACTACCTTGATCAAGACTGGTTTTATAATGCCGTTATTGAAATTGAAACCGCGCGCGCTCCATTGTTATTGATAAACGATTGCCAAGAAATTGAAAAAATGCTGGGGAAGGCCATTGAAATTCCAAAGGGGCCACGCACCATTGACTTGGATATTCTTTTTTATGGAGATCAGACCATCGTTTTGCCTCACTTAATGATCCCGCATCCATCTGCATTAAAAAGATTGTTTGTGTTGGCGCCGATGGCCGAGATTGCGCCAGGATTTATTCCCCCCAACGACCACAGAACCATTCAGGAAATTGTGTCCCATCTGGAAGGGGCCACAGTTGTCCGAAAGAAAACAGGCCCAGAATGGGCCGGCAAGGTTGCACCTCATTAAAAGAAAGCCTGAACGAAAAGAGTCTGTACCCAATGTTGCCTACAGCAAGGATCAGCAGCCCTGAACAATTTAAGATTTGCGATTTGGAGCTGACGGTGTTATAGTCCGAAAGTGGTTTTCTATTTTTACGAAGATGCAATGGAGTCTGTCCGGAAGATATCGGTGGATAATCCGGTCCCAAATAGCTTTCACTTGAGTCCCTGGGTTGGGAACCAGACCCCAAAGGAACTTAAAGCCGATACTGCAACGGCCATTGCACTCCGATTTATCGCCGACAAAAATCACAACACACTGTTTCCACACGCAAATATTATAACAAGCAGCCATTTTAATAGCGACGGTCTTCTTGCTGTCTTTACACTGCTTTATCCAGACAAGGCAGAACCCATGGCAAAAACATTAATAGAAGTTTCAGAAGCATCTGATTTTTCATCATTTTCATCAGAAAATGGCGTCCAAATCCATCTACTCATTGAGGAAATGTGCCACTCTGAAAAATCCCCGCTAAAGAAAAAGTGGGGGTCATGGTTTTCATCAGGTCAAGTAGAATCCCGCTATTACAAGACACTTATAACAGAAGTATATGATATTATTGAAAAAAAAGATCAGTATCGCTACCTATGGGAAGATCGTTTTAATCAAATTACTCTGTCAATGGAGCAATTCGAAAAAAGAAAAATTGGAATAGAAGAATATAGTGATGACCGGCTGTCTATTATTATTAACGATGTGAGACCAGCGCCGCAGGCCATTGACTATTATTGCAGGGGAGATATGTTTTTAATTGTAGAAGATCAATCAAGCACAAAGAAAAATGGAAATGGATCCTATGCCTACGAATTGTGCTATCGTTATTATTCATGGGCCGACACAGTCAGAAGACCCGCGATCCTGAAGGCGCCCCTAAACCACCTGGCTGACTACCTCAACAAAGAAGAAACGTCTAAATCGGGCAAATGGGAGACGGCACCAAAAGGGCAAAAGCCCTCATCTACCGTTGCTCTCACATTCTCAGATCGCCAGGGGAACAAAGTACTAAGCACGATCTCTCCCAACAAGGTTACCGAGTCGGTCTTACACTATATACGCAAGAATAAGCAATGACAACATAAACCCATAGCGCGCCTAGACCGCTTCGCTGCATGGCTCCGGGAATGCTCATGGCAGACCCAAAAACCCGTCGCGAGCAGATCAACAAATTGTTCCACGTGGAACAATGTTGATTAGGGCAAGCCAATCTGATATACATTTGTTCCACGTGGAACATTCTCGGCCTTGATGTTGGCGGGGTTGGCCGCTATTGAAATAAAATATGGACAATCAATTTTCTGTTATTGTGGTGGGTGCGGGTCATGCCGGCTCTGAAGCAGCGCTGGCTGCTGCCAGAATGGGAGAGAAAACAGCTCTCATTACGATGAAGCTGGATAATATCGGGCAAATGTCTTGTAATCCTGCGATTGGGGGGATTGCAAAGGGGCATCTTGTGCGAGAGATTGATGCGCTGGGCGGTGAAATGGCGCGCGCAATTGATCAGGCCGGCATTCAATTTAAAATGCTCAATAAAAGTAAGGGGCCTGCCGTTCGTGCGCCGCGCGCGCAAGCGGATCGGGACATTTACAGAAAAGTGATGACAGAGGCTCTCCTGAATCAGGAAAACCTCACCGTAATAGAGGGAATGGTCGACCATATTTTAGTTGAGAACCATCAGGTCTATGGCGTTGTACTTTCAAATTCCGAGCGATTCTTATCTAGTGCGGTGATTATGACAACGGGAACCTTTCTACATGGGTTGATCCATATCGGAAAGAAAACCTTTCCGGCGGGTCGGGTGGGCGAGGTCCCATCGGAGAAAGCGTCTGATTCTCTGTCTGCGCTTGGCTTTACGCTGGGAAGGCTCAAAACGGGTACCCCGCCACGCTTGGATGCGCAATCCATTGATTTTTCGTTATTGGCTCCTCAGTATGGGGATGACCCGCCTGTTCCATTTTCTTATTCTACAAAAAAATTATCCGTTGACCAAATTCCGTGTTATTTGACGCATACAGATGATCGTACGCACGATGTCATACGGAAAAATCTAGGGGAGTCGCCGCTTTATTCAGGCGTAATTAAGGGGGTTGGACCCCGATATTGTCCTTCTATTGAGGATAAGGTCGTTAAATTTTCAGATCACCCGCGTCATCAGGTTTTTTTAGAGCCGGAGGGGCGAAATAGCAATGTAATTTATCCAAACGGCATCTCAACCTCACTGCCCGAATCGGTTCAGTTGGCCTTTGTTCAAACCATACCGGGATTGGAAAATGTGAAGATGATTCGGCCTGGGTATGCAATCGAGTATGATTTTGTCCCGCCGCACCAACTTTATCCGACGCTTGAAACAAAGACGATTGCTGGTTTATATCATGCTGGGCAGATTAACGGAACTTCTGGGTACGAGGAAGCGGCGGCACAAGGCATTATGGCAGGCATTAATGCCGTTATGAAGTTGCGAGGTGACGCTCCCTTTGTTCTGGATCGCTCAGAGGCTTATATTGGTGTCCTGGTTGATGATTTGGTGACGTTGAGCACAGAAGAACCCTATAGAATGTTTACGTCTCGGGCGGAATATCGGCTTTTACTCCGTCACGATAATGCCGATCTTCGGATCATGCAGAAGGGTTATCAAATCGGATTGGTGAAAGAAGCGGACTATCAGGCCTGTCTTAAAAAACAAGAAAATATAATAAAAACAAGTAATTATATAAAATCAACGCCTATAAAATCAAATGAATCGGCGCTTAAAAAGCTAACGGTGCTGGGACTGACAAGTTTGTTGCCATCAACCACATTAGCGCAGGCCTTAAAAAGGCCGGAGGTGACGTTTGAAATGTTATCTGAAATCTTCGATCTTCATTTCGACTCGGATGTCTCCGATGAGGTTGAGACGCAAATAAAATATGATGGTTATATTGAGCGAGAGCGCGGGAATGTCAAGCGATTTAAAGAGATGGAAGAAAAAAAGATACCGGTCTTGTTTGATTATGACAAGGTGCCATCCCTTTCTCGCGAGGTCTCCGAGAAGTTAAAGCGGTTTCGTCCGGTATCCTTAGGACAAGCTTCTCGGATTTCGGGGGTTACGCCCGCCGCAATCTCTGTGTTGATGATCGAATTGGGGCGAAGGCGGGGTGCTGCGCACGGCGGAATGCTTCGCGCAGACATCGAAGTCGGTTAAGCGAAGAGGATTGTCTGTCAGTGCGGGGATTGCAACCCTTCCCGGATAGGATTTTTTCTTCCAATAAAAAATGTCAAAAATCATAACAATAGTGAATCAAAAAGGCGGCGTCGGGAAGACCACCACGGCTGTGAATCTTGCCGCCTATTTGGCCTTTTCTGGGAAAAAGGTCCTTCTGATTGACCTTGATCCGCAAGGAAACGCAAGCAGTGGGTTGGGAATGCGCCAGGAAATGGTCAAATCGTCCATCTATCATTTGCTGATTGGCGAAAAAAGATGGCAAGACTTAACAATGAATACCGCTGTCAACGGATTGCATATCATTCCGTCGAATATTGATCTGGCGGGGGCCGAAATCGAATTGATCGGCATGGACAACCGCGAGACCATTCTGAAGTCGTCGTTACAGGGGATAGAGAATCTATATACATACATTCTAATTGATTGTCCCCCATCTCTAGGGCTTCTTTCCTTAAATGGGTTAACGGCCGCGGACTCCATTTTGATTCCGATGCAGGCAGAGTATTATGCGATGGAGGGATTAAAACAGCTTTTAGCGACATTTCAGCGGGTTCGTGATCGGTTTTCCCCGCAGCTTAAAATTGAGGGGATTGTATTAACAATGGTCGACTCCCGAAACACGCTCAATACCCAGGTCGTGGAAGAGATCAAGTCTCACTTTGGGGAGATGGTTTTTAAGACCATCATTCCTCGGAATGTAACACTCGCAGAGGCGCCAAGTCACGGGAAACCCATTCTTTTTTACAATCCACTCTCAAAGGGAGCGGAGGCCTATCTTTCGCTGGCGCAGGAGGTATTACAACATGCAACGTAAGGCACTTGGACACGGGATGCTGGGGGAGATCAAGGGCGGGGCGAAGCCCATCGGATTGGGAATTGCCGCGCTCATGCCTCCCCCGATTCCAACACCACAACAGCCGATTCAAACCGGCCCAATTGAGATTGATTTGGCACATATTGTTCCAAATCGTTATCAGCCGAGATCCCATTTTGACAAAGAGGCCTTAGAGGGCTTAGCCCAGTCTATTCTTAAAAACGGCGTCATTCAGCCCATTATTGTCCGGCCGATTACCTCAGAAAGTGATCCAGGAGGCCACCAATTTGAACTAATTGCTGGGGAAAGGCGGATGCGCGCTGCTCTCCTTGCAGGTCTTTCAAAAATACCGGCCGTCATTAAAGAAGCCGACGATCATCTCTCGATGGAATATGCCCTCCTTGAAAACATTCAGCGTGAGGAATTAAACCCGATTGAGCAGGCCAAAGGCTATGCGCGTCTTCTTTCTGAATTTGGTTTAACTCAGGAGATGGTTTCTGAGCGGATTGGGGTTAATCGTTCTACCATCGCAAATACCCTCCGCCTGCTCCACCTTCCAGAATCGTTATGGGACGAGATTGCAAGAGGAGCCATTAGTATGGGACATGCCAAGGCATTACTTTCTCTTCCAAATCAATCACTTCAAGTACAACTTGCCGAACAGATATTATCTTCCGGGCTTTCAGTCCGACAGACAGAAGCCATGGTAAAGACGCTTGTAAAGAACACGAAGACACGCCAAAAGAGTGCCGTCATTAATTTGTCGGACGACATAAAAAGTGTGGAAAATCGAATTCAGCAATCGCTTGGAACCAAGGTTCGAATCTCATCTTCCGGAAAAGATAACAATAAAGGGGAGATTACCATTGAGTATTATTCTCTGGATGATCTGGATCGCATCCTTGAGAAATTGACCATTTAGTAGGGCATCCTATTATTTTACTGGTTTTTTTTAGAATGCATGGTATAATATTCTATCTGTTGCGGTTATATTGTACAAACGTTGGTTAAATTTAGATGGCACGCTATTTGCTGTATTACGGGGTGTTAGGCCTATGAGTTTTTTTGCTGATAGGCGTTACATAAAACAAATGGAGGTGACGATGTTTGATAAAAAACCAAAAGAAGTAGAGGCCAGTGAAGTCATGACCTTTTTAGGAAAGGGTGCGCATTTTAAGGGGGTTTTAACCTTTGATGGCACCGCGCGCCTTGACGGAGAGATTGAAGGAGAGATTATCACACAGGGGATGCTGATCATTGGAGAGTCGGGGGTTATTAAGGCAGAAATTACGGCCGGGAGTGTTGTTGTCGGCGGACATGTGACTGGCAATATTCACGCAACCCAAAAGATTCAGATCCTTCCCAAAGCGACTGTCACCGGCTCTTTGACAACACACTCTATTATTATAGAGGATGGCGCAATTCTAAACGGCATTTGTGAGATGAAGGAGTCGGCCGAGAAAGAGTTTGCGTCATTGGTCTCAGAGCGAGATTCTCTCTATAAAGAGGGTCCAGCGGCCGCCAAGGGAAGAAAATAGGACTTGTGTCTCAGAAAAAAACTGTAATTGTTGGGATGAGCGGCGGGGTGGATTCTGCCGTTGCCGCCATCTTAATGAAAGAAGCTGGACATCACGTCATCGGCGTAACGCTTGTGCTCTGGAAAGACGAGGCCGAGGAGGAAAAGCGTTGGCAAGACCGCTCTTGCTGCAAGGTGGGTTTGGCGCGCCATGTCGCAAAGATGCTGGACATTCCCCATTTTACGGTAGATGCACAAGCCGAATTTAAGAGCGCGGTCATTGATGATTTTTGCGACACCTATCTCGTTGGACAGACCCCAAATCCCTGTGTCCGTTGCAACGGGTTGGTTAAGTTTGAGCGGCTCGTTTCTTTCGCGAAGGAACACGGGGCAGACTTTATTGCGACGGGTCATTACGCGAAAATCATAGAGCAAGGAAGCGGCCATTCTTTACAAGTAGGTTACGACTCCCAAAAAGATCAGAGTTATTTCCTTTATCGTTTGACCCAAGAACAGCTTGCGGCGACCGTTTTTCCACTGGGTGAAATGAACAAAGAGGCAGTCTATAAAAAAGCCGCAGTGCTGGGCTTGCCTTATGAAGAGATTTTGGAAAGCCAAGAAATTTGCTTTGTGAATCAGAAGGGTTATCAGGAATTTTTAACAGAAAATAGGCCAGAGTCGGTCGTTCCTGGCAATATCGTGACCCAATCGGGTGAAGTGGTTGGCGCACACCAAGGGGTTGGCTTTCATACGGTGGGGCAGCGCCGAGGCTTAAATATCGCGATGGGGGAGCGGGTTTATGTCACACAACTTGATGTTATTAAAAACGAAGTCATTGTTGGAGATCGAGATGCCCTGCTTCAGAAAGACTTGTTGGCCAATCGGGTGATCTGGGGAGGCGGCGGTGTCCCAAATTGTCCGATACCTGTTGAGGCCAGAATCCGGTATCGTTCAGTGCCCAAGAGGGTAATGCTGACAAGGGCTGACGAACAATCGTTTTCGATTTCTTTTGATGAATCGGAACGGGGTATTTCTCCCGGCCAATCCGTTGTTTTGTACCAGGGAGAGACTGTTTTGGGTGGCGGAATAATTACGACAAGCCTCTGATAGAATATAAGCTTTACTTATCAATACTTTACCTGCCTGTCCGTATTTTTTATCGCTGTCTGTCAGTTAAACCCATCCTTTTCCCCGCCTTTTCAAATCCACAAAGTCAACTTTCCTGTTACGATTAGGTTGTGGCCCTTTTGGCATATTTTAGACAAATAAGGAAGTCTGT
>JBBTNS010000071.1:0-3191 GCA_038067655.1 Nitrospirota bacterium | reverse complement strand
AATATCCAAGGGGGCTTCCCAGTTTTCTTAAACTCCTATCTCTGTTTTAGGGTGAAACCCTAAAACAGAGAAGGTGAAGAACAAAAATAAATGGCTCTACACAAGAAATTCAAGATGGCCATTGGGTTTGTGACTCAAGCGAAGCAATCCAATCCAATCCTTCGTGGGAGGGCAAAGATGCCCCGTCTGTGGGCTGAATGTCAAATAGATTCACCTAATTTGTCACTGACTATAGTGGCCCCCAAAAACAAGACAGTAAAAAGCCGTCAATTTAAGATGGTTTTAAAGAAAGAGTCCAAATGGGGATATACGAGAGCTTGAGTTTAACCGGAATCCCCCGCTCTAAAATTTTAATCTCTGTTCTTGTGAAATACAGTTCTATTTGACAGGTCATTGCGATTTGTTTTAGGGTCGGTCTTTCCAACCCTTGTGATCGGGTCTGCTTATGCTAAAAGTAAATCGCCATCGATTGCCGACTTCTTGGATCACACTCTTTTTTATTGCCACCATTGTCCTTTTCCCACGCCTTGCCTATAGTCAGGGTTCCGAAAAATATCTTTACGATGATTTGGGGCGGTTGATTCGAGTCATTCGTGCTGATGGCATGGTAATGACCTACGACTACGATCGGGTTGGAAATCTTCTTGGGGTGATGACCGGATCCACGACCGACTTTGGCGTTCCAACAATCGAAACCGTGGCTCCCGCTTCTGTTCGCGCTGGCGGTAAAAGAGACATTGTCATCAGCGTGGCCCGCGAGAGGTTCCCGAGAACATCCTCCATGAAGGCCCCAAGCTCTTCATGAGGTATAACCATGCGCTCACCCGGTAGAGAACCAGGGATGAAGAGGCATAAAATACGAGTTGAAATCAATATTTGGAGGTTACCATGGCTCGCATAGAAGGAATTCGGATCAGAAACTTCCGTTCATTACAAGATATCACGCTGGGGAAACTTTGGAATCTGCAAAAAGCTGAGCCGTTACAACCCATGACAGCCGTCATAGGCAAGAATGGGGTAGGGAAAAGTTCCTTGTTTGATGCCTTTGGTTTTTTGGCCGACTGCCTACGCTTGGGGGTTGAAGAAGCCTGCGATTCGTCTGGGCGTGGCGGTTTCGGACGTATCAGGTCGCAGGGTCAGCTGGGTCCTATCGAGTTTGAGGTGTACTACAAGGAAGACGGGAATGCCCGGCCCTTTACCTACGAAATGGCGGTCGGAGTTGATTCCACAGGCAGGCCATATGTGCAGAAGGAACGACTCCGCCAGCGCCGAAAAGGCCAAAAACATGGTTGGCCGTTCTCCTTTTTGCTTCTTAACGATGGGAACGGTGTTGCATGGAAGGGAGAAGGAAAAGGCCGTCAGATTAATGAACACAAAAACCCGCTTTCTCTGCACGATCTAATCCAATCCATTATAAAAGAGGAAAGCAAGGAAACCGAGGTTGTGGAACTTGAAGATAGACGCAAACTTGGCATAGCCACGCTCGGTTCGCTCAAACAACATCCCAGGATATCGGCGTTCCGGCGCTTCATTGAAGGATGGTATCTGAGTTATTTTACGCCCGATGCGGCGCGCAGCCTGCCCCTTGCCGGTCCGCAGAAGCATCTGAACATACATGGTGACAATCTCGGAAATGTCGTCCAGTTCATGGAGCGAGAACACTCAAAAAAGTTTCAGGCTATTCTTGACCGTATTGCCTCCAAGATTCCCGGAATTCATAAAATAGACACAGACAAGACCGCAGATGGTCGTCTCTTGCTGCGCTTCAACGACAAGGGCTTTAATGATCCATTCTATGCGCAACAGATGTCTGATGGAACACTCAAAGTCTTTGCCTATCTGCTGCTGCTGGAAGATCCGGTGCCCCCGCCGTTCTTATGTATAGAGGAGCCTGAAAACGGACTCTATCATAAACTGCTGGAATCATTAGCGATGGAGTTTCGCAGCCATGCCACTGGCCAAAAAGGCGGCTCTCAGATTTTCATTACCACGCATCAGCCATATTTTGTTGATGCGTTGAAGCCAGAAGAGGTCTGGATTTTGGAAAAAGGCGAGGATGGCTTTTCTACCATCAAACGGGCCAGCGACAATGCTACCGTGCGAAATATGGTCGAACAAGGCCTTCCATTGGGTGGGCTGTGGTACAGCGATTATATGGATACGAGGTAAACCGATGCACATCGAGATACTCGTTGAGGATCAATCCGGCAAGAAAGTGCTTGATACTCTGGTACCAATGATTATTGGGCCTGGGCATACTTTTATTGTACACCCATACAAGGGCATTGGCAGAATACCGAGGAACATGTCTGATACGAAAGAAGTTGGTAACCGCATCTTGTTGGATAATCTTCCGAAGCTCTTGAAAGGATATGGAAAGACATTTGCAAGCTACCAGAATTATCAGGCAGCAGTGATTCTTGTCTGCGATCTCGACAACAAATGCATGAAGAAATTTCGCGCAGAGCTGTATGGTATTCTTAGAGCCTGCGATCCTAGGCCTAAAACCCGCTTCTGTATCGCAATTGAAGAAGGCGAAGCATGGTTCTTGGGTGACTTGCATGCAGTTAGAACGGCGTATCCGAAGGCCAAAGCTCTTGTTCTAAATTCCTATGTGAATGACAGCATTTGCGGAACATGGGAGAAACTCGCAGATGCCGTTTGCCAAGGTGGATCATCAACACTGGCCGCCAAGGGCTGGCAAGCTGTTGGAGCAGAAAAATCGAAATGGGCTGATGCAATTACTCCCCGCATGACGGTTGAGAACAACCGATCACCAAGTTTCCGGCACTTTTGCGAGAAGCTGAAACAATTAGCATCGGTGCACTGATGATGAATCAAGGTTGGTAGTACTCCGGTGTTGAGATCAAAAAGAACCAAACAAATGTTTTGCCTTACACCATTTGGATGCCTCTTTTGGATAAGAGCCATGGGGTTCAGATTCCCTCCCCGACGCTTGAAGAGACTGTCATCTCTACGCCATTGATTCCGGGCATGAAGATGATTATTCCGAAAAATACGGTCATTCGGGATCGCAATGGAGAGATTGTAAGAGAAATCTCCATCACGCCGGTACCGAACGATCGGCCGCCTTTTCCGCTTCCTCCCGATGTAAAATTTATGTGTCCAGTCCCGCGGTAATATTCCCATTCGTAGTTGGCCGCTGTTTTTGGCAAGGGAGAGGATGGGCG
>JBBTNS010000070.1:0-29209 GCA_038067655.1 Nitrospirota bacterium | reverse complement strand
TTAGATCCAGCTCATCTAGAGCGGGAAAGAAGGACTAAACAAGAAGGACAGCATCTTGCGGAAAATGAACTAAGGAATAAAATAGGATGGGTTGAATCGGCACAAACCAAATCTGACAATCTTGAAGAAACAAAATGTCTTATTAAAATTAAGGCAGTAGACAGCCTCATCTGTCTACAACAATAACAGATCTCTTCACCTAGTCGTTTTAAACAACTTTACAATTCTCTTGGCCTCTTCCATCGCCTTCTCGAAATCAGGATCAACAATCAAAAGGTGCCCCATCTTCCTCCCTGGTTTGATCGTCTCTTTACGATAATCATGAAAGCGAATATCTTGTGTTGATATCGTCTTTTTCATGTGCCCCCATTCTTGGGTGAGTCGCTCGATCTCCCCGCCTAAAATATTAACCAATACACAAGGAGAAAGAAGTTGCGATGGCATAACGGGTAATCCACAAAGGACACGCACTTGCTGCTCGTATTGTGAGACAGGACAAACATCCATTGTATAATGCCCGGAGTTATGCGGCCGAGGGGCGATCTCGTTAACCAACAGTTCGCCGCTCTCTGTTAGGAACATCTCTACGCAAAAAACGCCTTTGCTCTTCAAAGCCGACACTACATTAACACCCAAAGAAGCAACCCGATTGGCTAAATCAGAATTAATCTTTGCAGGAACAGCACTCATTCTAAGTATCCCATGTTCATGAATATTTTCAGCAATGGGATAAGATATGGCCTCGAAAGATTCGCCGATAACGACAATAACAGAAAATTCTTGACGAAGATCAATTTTTTTCTCCACAATCCATCCAGCAGGACAAGGATACTTTTCAAACTGCCCTGAAAGTGCAACGACTTGCCCCATTTCAGTAACAACCCATTGCCCCTGTCCGTCATATCCAGAGACAGCCGTCTTTACAATACAAGACAACCCAAGTCCTTTGATTTTATCCGGCAATGTCAGCGGATCATTAACCGTATCGTAGGGCGCAACTGGAAATTGATGCTCTCTTAAAAAATTTTTCTGAGTGATCCGATTTTGAAGAAGACCTAAAACAGCACTGCCAGGGCAGACGATGACATTCTTTTCAATCTCTGAAACAATCTCGACTGGAATATTTTCCCATTCGTAGGTGACCCCTTTTGTTTCATCAAGAAAAGATTGGAGGGAACCTTTCTGGTTAAACGGAGCAGAAATAAATCGATCCGCAACGAATCTTGCAGGGGCTTTTGGATCAGGGTCCCAAATAACAACACGGTACCCCATTCGGCGGGCCGATTCGGCAAAGAACATCCCCAGTTGCCCTCCCCCAAGGACGCCAATTTGCTCCCCTGAGAGAATCATTGGCTATCGTTTAGAACAAGGCGCGTCTGTTCTTCTCTAAAAGCAATCAATGTTTTTTTGATCTTCGAGTCTTTTAGAGCGAGGATGGATGCAGCAAGCAGAGCAGCATTTTCCCCATTACCGATCGCAACCGTGGCAACAGGAATACCGCGCGGCATTTGCACAATGGACAAAAGGGAGTCCAATCCGCCTAAATAGGTTGTTGGGATCGGAATGCCAATTACCGGAAGGATTGTCTTCGCTGCAATCATTCCAGGGAGATGCGCCGCGCCCCCCGCTGCCGCAATAATAACTTCAATCCCGCGGCTCATTGCCTCTTCTGCATATTGAAACATATAATTGGGCGTTCGGTGTGCGGAAACAATCGCAACCTCCGAAGTAATTTGGAGTGCCGTCAGTTGCGCATGGGCTTTCTCTAAAAAAGGAAGATCTGTCTTACTTCCACCAATAATACCGACACGCACAAGAGAACGACTTTTTCCCATAACCAATCTCGTTTGTCCTTAAGAAAGATTTTCTTCTTTATTTTTAATGAAAAAGCCCACTACTTTTGCTTTAGCAAAAAAAAGTAATCGTTTTACATTACGGGTGTTTTTTGTTGCATGACCCACCGTCTTTTTAAATCGGCGTAAAAGCCGTTTCGCCCATACAAACTCCGTTGCTAAAATAGCAAGACCAATAGGAATAACCAAGATGCCAGGTCCCGGTAAAGCGATCATGACAATACCAATCAATAAGACGGTAAAGCCAACAACAATAATAACAACTCTTTTTGCTTGCTGATAAGAGGCAATAATAAACGCGTGAAGCACTAAATTCGTCCTTTGAGCCTAAAATTTGGATGGTATCACTCTATGAGCAAAATAGTCAAAGTCCAAAATCGCCTCCTATTGAAAGAGAAGATTTTTGGTTCGATTGAGGTTGACAATATGGCAAGTCAGTCCTATATTTAAATAGTAAGGTAAGGTGTAGAAGGAGGTTCAAGAGGCGTATATTTCGCCTTCATTATTAGGCGAAACTTTAAGTCCAATCATTATAGAAGAGGAGGTGTGACATGGAAATTTTGGTTGAAAGTTTAATGACTGAAAAAGCTTTCTCGATTGGAGCGGGAAGGACTGTTTGCGATTTAGCAAGTGAAATGACACACAGGAAGGTTGGTAGTTTGCTCGTTAAGAAACAGGAGGAATATGTCGGAATTGTTACAGAGGTCGATATTGTAAGAAGGGTTGTCTCCAATGCGACTGACCCAAAATCGATCACGGTGGAATCGATTATGACATCCCCAATCATTACGATTGCGGGGGATCGATCCGTCATGGAGGCAAACAACCTCATGGAGGAAAAGCATATTCGGCATATCGCCGTAACGCGGGAGGGAGAGATTGTTGGTATGCTCTCGATTCGAGACCTTCTCCATCCCGTTTATGTGGAGTAAAGGGTATTTCTAAAAACAATCCTTTGTAAGTTTTTCTTAAGGAAGGAGGGTACGATTATGAAACAGATTGTCACCAATATAGTCGGTGTTGTCGCGTTGATGGTCTTCCTTGTTCCAACGGTGTATGGGGATGAAATGAGAGCACCGGGATCAGAAAGTGGGAGAAATCCTACAGCACTGCTTTTAGTGGAACAAGGGGAGCAGATGATGAAGCATAAGAATCAGATGACTGGGGCACTCGCCAGTTTTGATATGGCCATTGGGCTCGATCCTGATTTCTCCAATGCCTACATTCAGGCCAGTGCCGCAGCATCACAGATGGGATTGACCGAAAAAGCAGCTTCCTATTTAGAGGCGTTGCAGAGCCGCAAACCAAACGAGATAGGAATTCAGGCGCTTTTATCTGGCTTAGAAGCAAAGAGAAGCCAGGGTGATCCAACAACTCACCCGTTCTCGTCAGGATTTTTTGAGTTTGGTGTTGCCGCGTTACTTGGATTGGTCTTTCTCTTCTTCGTCGCCGGGTACGAGTTAAGCGGGGTCTCTCCAAGAGGACTCTCTACGATGCGGATAGAAAAACCCTATCTGATCTACCCGTTATTGAAGGTCATTTGGCAGGGAACTCAAAGAAGGCTTTTGAGCGTTCATGAAAAGCGCCATGGAGCCATTCAATGGCAACCCAAGCTCCATCACGGTAAGTAAGCAGTTGGCCATTCGTTACTTTATCCTTCCCCCTTTCTATGGGGGAAGGATAAATAAAACCGACTAAGTCATCCTCTTTCCCCTCCTATTTTTTGACAACCCCATATGTTTTTTGATCATACATTAAGTTTTGTGCCTTGACTTATCTAAAACCATGCACATCTATTATAGTAGATGGAGGTCGTGTGGAACTTGTTAGAAGGCAGTACCGAAGAGAATGGTATGCCGTAGCAAGTACGGGCAGCACGGTCAGGATGCTGTTATCGTAGGGGGTGGTATTCTTCTCCCCCCTCACTCTGATCGACGGTCGGCAATGCAGATGTAGATGAGCATCGTGTAGTGTTTGAGGTTGTGTGTGATGTGAAACAACTACACGAGCGTCCACGGGCAAGCCACCTCCATCTCTCAGCGATGGGAAGCGTGCCGTCTATGGTCTGTTATCTCTTCCTCGTCCCCTGAGGAAGAGATAACAAAGTTACATATTGCCTCATCAAAACATCTCTTCCCCCCTAGACGCAACTGTTAGAATACCCCCAGTTTGCATCGGCGTCAGATTGCTTTCCTGACCTCTTATCACTAGAATCGGTCCACAATGAAAAATCGCCTAGCCCTCTCCCCGCCCCAAACTGCTGCCATTGAACATGGGAAATCGCCGCTACTCATTATCGCAGGCGCAGGGACCGGTAAGACACTGGTCATTACCCATCGAATTGCCCACCTAATCGCATCAAAACGCGCCAGGCCACATGAAATCCTCGCCCTGACATTTACCGAAAAAGCCGCTTCTGAGATGGAGGAGCGGGTTGACCTTCTGACGCCATACGGCTACACCGATGTCACCATACAAACGTTTCACGCGTTCGGCGACCGCCTACTCAGAGAATATGGTATGCGGATCGGGCTTTCTCCCGATTTTCGAGTACTCTCTTATCCGGAACAGGTGATCTTTTTTAAGGAGCATCTTTTTGATTTTCCCCTTAAATCCTATCGCCCGCTGGGAAACCCAACAAAATACATTGAATCCATCCTAAAACATATCTCGCGTGCCAAAGATGAAGATATCCTCGCGCAAGATTATCTGCTGTCTGTGGAACGTCAGATTGCAGAGGCCGCTTCCCGTACAAACGAGCCGGCCTTTCTGCAAGAAATCACACTTCAGAAGGAATTGGCGCTCACCTACCAGGCCTATCAGGACACACTCATCAAGGAAGACGCAATTGATTTTGGAGATCAGGTATTTTTAGCCCTTTCTTTATTAAAGTCTGTGCCAGCTTTATTAAAAAGGCTGCCCTACAAATATATTTTAGTGGATGAGTTTCAGGATACCAATACGGCTCAGTTTCGACTGGTCTCCCTATTGGCGGAACCAAACGCACAGCTGACCGTGGTTGGAGATGACGACCAAAGTATTTATAAGTTCCGAGGTGCAGCCATTTCTAACATTCAGAATTTTACGAAAATCTATCCGACGGCCACACGCGTTGTCCTGACCGAAAATTTCCGATCGCGGCAAGAGATCCTGGATGCGGCCTATCGGCTCATTTCGTACAACAATCCGAATCGTCTAGAGGTGATTGAAAAAATAGATAAGCGTTTAATTTCAAGCACATTACGCGAAAAGGCTGATTCCGAAAGAGCGATCACTCATCGTCATTTTGATACAACTGCAAACGAAGCCGACTATGTGGCGCATGTCATATCAGAGGCCGTTTCTCAAGGTGCACACTATAGCGACTTCGCCATTTTAGTCCGAAGGAATGCGGCGGCTGATCCCTATATCCGAGCGCTGAATCTTTCAGCAATTCCCAGTCGATCCGCCGGAAATCGGGGACTATTTAGCCGCATGGAAGTCCGTCTGCTCATCGCATTTTTGCGCGTAGTTGTTGATCGACACGATAGCAGAAGCCTTTATTTTCTGCTCTGCTCCGACCTATATCGTTTTCCCCTGCGGCCTCTTTCAGAAAAAATGACTGAAGCAACGCGAAAAAATAGTTCGCTTTATTCTGTTTTGGAAGCGACCTACAAAAAAGAAGGTGCAGAAACCGATGAATCTGCCGCGACCTTTCAAAAGTTAGAAGTCGATTTATCTCTTTATTTAAACCGTGCGAAAGAAGTGGATGCCGGAGTCGTACTCTATGAATTTATTCGTGCCAGCGGGCTTTTATTAAAACTTTCTGAAGATCCAACACCAACAAACGATGCAATCATTCAAAATATTGCACGTTTTTTTGGCGAGATCAAAAAAATCTGCCAATGGACAAAAACGGCTTTTTTGCACGATGTGATCGGCTCATTAGACTTGCTCATTGCTGCGGGGGAAGACCCACCTTCTGCAGAGGCCGATTTGGATGCCGATGCCGTAAAGGTCTTGACGGTTCATAGGGCAAAAGGGCTTGAATTTCATACAGTCTTTATGGTGGCTTTAACAGACGGGGCGTTTCCTACGCGAAATCGCAGCGAAACCCTTGTACTCCCTGATGACCTCATCCCCGACCCGGTTCAGCAATCGCATTCTCATATTGCAGAAGAGCGAAGGCTTTTTTATGTCGGGATGACACGTGCAAAGGAAACACTCTATCTCACCTCGGCACAAAATACCGGCGGATCGCGATTGCATAAAGTCTCCCCTTTTATAATCGAGGCATTAGATCTTCCGATTTCCGCGATTCTTGCAGTCAAATCGTCCCCACTCGAAACGATCGCAAGAGAAGGTGGGGGCGCCCCCACGGAGGGAATGAATCGCCACGTTGTGGTGCCTGTAAAACAAACGCCAGATGACGTGACCACATCCAATAAAGAGTCACATCCTCTTACATTGAGTCATTATCAGATTGATGATTATCTGACCTGTCCCTTGAAATATAAATATATTCATATCTTACGGGTGCCAATCTATAAAAATCATGCCATTGTTTATGGAAGCGCGATACACCAAGCCATTGCCGCCTACCTCACCGCGCGCGTTTCAGGGGACGCTTTTTCTCTCGATGATTTGCTTTTAGTGCTTGAAAAAGGATGGAAATCCGAAGGCTATTTAAGCCGGGAGCATGAAGAGCAGCGGTTGGCCACCGGTCGGATCGCCCTTCAAAAATTCTACGAAAAAGAAGAACAGTCCAATCACAGGCCGACACACGTTGAGAAAGATTTCTCGTTTTTGTTTGAAGGGGTAAAAATAAAAGGACGGTTCGATCGCATGGATCAAGTCGGCGAGGAAGTAAATGACGGGGTTATCATTGACTATAAAACCTCAGAAGTGTCTGATCAGAAGGAGGCGGATAAGAAGGCAAGAGAATCAGAACAGCTTGATCTTTATGCATGGGCCTATCTAGAAAAAAACGGTGTCTTGCCAAAAACGGTACACCTTTATTTTTTGGATTCTGGAATCATTGGAACGGACATTAAAGAAGAAAAAGATATTGAGAAAATGAAAAAGAAGGTTCGGCAAGCAGCCAATGGAATTCGGACGGGCGATTTTACAGCGCGCCCCACGTATATCGCATGCCAATATTGTCCCTATCAGGAGATCTGCCCATATACGGCATCCTAGACGGTCACTCTAAAAACCTACTGTGCGGCCAAAATGCAAGGCGCGCGGAGCACAGGAACCGGAGTGTACGTAATGTACATGAGGATTGTGAGCACCGCGCAACGCAGCAGTTTTGCCGCACGGTAGGTTTTTAACGCTTGTTTTGTTGGTAGATGGGTAAAACATCCGGCAGCCATGATTCGATCTGCCGGATCCGGGTCTCGTCACTAGGATGTGTGGAAAGAAATTCCGGCGGCTTGCCGGAACCGCCTTCTGACATACGCTGCCAAAACAAAATGGCCGTACGCGGATCATAGCCAGCCTTGGCCATAAGATGAAGCCCAATCTTATCGGCCTCTGACTCGTGTTTGCGTCCAAAAGGAAGCATAATGCCAAGATTACTGCCCAGTCCAAACGCTTTCTTAAAACGATTTGTTTTTTGCACGTCTCCTCCACCTAGGACGGCTGCGGCACCTGATGAAACCATTTCTGTCATCATCTGGTTTGACATCCGCTCAGCACCATGGCGGGCCAGTGCATGGGCCACTTCATGTCCCATGACAACAGCAATTCCATTTTCATCTTGTGTAAAAGGAAGAATGCCGGTATGAAAAGCGACCTTACCGCCGGGAAGCGCAAACGCGTTTGGGGATTTATCCTCGACGAGATTAAATTCCCAGCGATAATCCGGTTGGTTGGCCGCCGCGGCAATGCGCTGCCCCACACGCCGAATCATTTCTGCCTTTGCTGCGTCTTTACTTAAGGTGGCCTTTTTGAGAATTTCTTTGTAGGCATCCTCTCCCATCTGCACCTCCTGTTGCGGAGAGATTAGCATCATCTGTTGCCGTCCTGTAACGGGAACCCCTTGGCACGATGAGAGCATCATTCCTAAGAAGAAAACAAAACCATAAAATAAACGCATAGACTTCCTCCTCATTTTTTGTATACTATTCCATCTAGGTTACGACTCGCAAGACTGCATTTAGTTTAATGAAAAAAAAGATTATTATTATCGGCGGCGGGATCACCGGTCTTTCCACAGCCTACTTTTTAGAGGAACAATCCAAAGCATCCGGAATCCCTGTTGACTGTATTCTGATCGAATCGAATGAACGGTTCGGAGGAAAAATCATCACAGATCGTATCAATGACTTTGTGATTGAAGGGGGTCCGGATTCGTTTCTTTCTAAGAAGCCATGGGGGTTGGCGCTTTGCCGCAAGTTAGGATTAACTGACCGAATCATTCAGACCAATCCAACTCATAAGGAAATCTATCTCCTATCCGATGGAAAATTGCAAAAATTTCCTGTAGGGATGAACTTAATGGTTCCGAATAGAATCACGCCCTTTCTCTTTACATCTTTCGTTTCCGCTTCAGGGAAATTTCGCATGGGACTTGATCTTTTCATTCCCAGAAAAAACGATACAGCGGATGAGAGTATCGGATCGTTTGTCCGAAGACGATTCGGAGAGGAGGCTGTTACACGCTTTGCAGATCCAATTATGGCAACCATTTATGCGGGTGATGTTGAGCGGTTGAGTCTCAACGCGACATTTCCTCAATTTGCAGGAGCCGAACAAAAATTTGGCAGCCTCATCTGGGGCGGATGGATGGGACGATGGGACACACACCTGGCTAAAAAAAATACAACGGCTCCAGCTCCCAAAGACAACAACACCCTCTTTGTAACATTAGAAGAAGGACTCTCTGCACTGATTACCGCCTTGCAAGAGAAGATCACGTCAGTACAACTCATGGCAAAACAGCAGGTCTTATCGGTCTCCCCACATGGAGGAGGCTTCAAGGTTGGCTTACAGGGAGAGCACATTCTTGCAGATGCGGTGATTATAACAACCGATACAAAAACAGCGGCTCGTTTTATCCAACCATGGGATCAGCCGTTATCGGCTCAACTCGCTTCAATTCAATATGTCTCAACCGCAACTGTTTCGTTGGGATTTAAACGTAATGATGTAACTCATCCACTGAATGGATTTGGCTACGTCATTCCCCGCTCTGAAAGAAAAACGATTTTAGCCACGACATGGAGTTCAACCAAGTTTAATGGGCGCGCCCATACCAACGACGTATTGATCCGATCTTTTATCGGCGGCGCGAGCCAGGAAGCATTGGTGGATCTTCCTGATGATGAACTCATTTCACGCGTATTAGAAGAATTACGGCCGATCTTAGGCATTGTG
This sequence comes from Nitrospirota bacterium, assembly GCA_038067655.1. Lineage (GTDB taxonomy): Bacteria > Nitrospirota > Nitrospiria > SBBL01 > SBBA01 > JACPZM01. The sequence continues at coordinate 19,997 of JBBTNS010000070.1, read as the reverse complement.
GGAATGCCCACCGTCTCACGCGTTTTTAAGTGGAAAAAGGCCAACCCCCAATATCATGTGGGACATCTTGCCAAAGTCGAGACCATTGAAAAAGAGTCATCCAACCATCCCGGACTGTTTCTAACTGGCGCGGCTTACAAGGGCATTGGCATTCCAGATTGTATCCAGCAAGGCTGGGAGACTGCGAATAAAGCGCTCGAATATCTCAGAAGATAAGGGTTCCTCTAAAGCGTAGAGACCGGATGATGCGACCGATCTTTTTGTTTCTGTGTTATACTTTTTGAAAAAGCGAAAGAAGTGATAAGGCCGTGAAAGCGGTGAGGGCATCATCGGTGTTTGTAGAATGGGGGTATTGTGATTTGTCCAATTTGTAAAGATCAAACAACAAGAGAAGAGAATCCCCAGTTTCCTTTTTGTGGAAAGCGATGCAAAGAGATTGATTTAGGACTCTGGGTGATGGAGGCGTATCGGGTTCCCGCCCGACCGGAAGAAATGGATTCCAAACAGAAAGATTGAAGAGGATGCCCATGGATAAAATTTTTCCGTTATATGGCGATTTAGCAGTTGATAGATTGGTTGAAGATTTCTTTCTGGAAAACGAGGCAGGACAGTGCTACTTTGATCTGTGCCATCAGAAAGAATGGCCGTTTGTCATTGACCATATTACCATTCGCTGTTTTAACATTGATCGGCGCGCCAAACCCTTTTTAAAAACAGGATACGTTTATCAGGACGAATTGGTGGAGTATCCCGATCAAGGATGGTGGGCAAAAATCTATAGAAAAGAAGGTTCCCCCGCGCTTTTTATTGATCAGGCTTATGAAGACGACCGGGGAAAATCGGCGATTATTCCCGGTTGGGTGAAAAAATTTGGGGAGGAATTACTGCATCATGTCGCCGTTGCCGTTCCCGATATTGAAACCGTGGTTCATGCACTGAAAACAGAAGGGATTCTGTTTTCAGGACAGATTGCAGGTGCGCCAGGAACAAGATTACGGCAAATCTTCACCGCCGCAGAAATCCGGAACCAATCGGCCTTTACCGTGTTGGAGCTAACCGAGCGAAACGGCTATGCCGGATTTTACCCTGAGCAGGCGAACTTACTGATGGAGTCTTCTGTAAAAACAAAATAGCATCTAAATTCCTTCCTTGGAATCGGGAGAATCTTTATCGTATGCTCTCAAAGCGGGGAAACCCAAAACTGGGGTAATGTTTCGCAAATGGCTTTACATTCGTCATACCGGCGGAGGCCGGTATCCAGCCTTTTATTTCATGGATTCCGGCTAGAAGCACGCCGGAATGACAAAGCTTCCACGCATGTCGGTGATATTCACTGCTGCAGAAATTCGAGAGGGATCCTCCTTTACGGTATTGGAGCTGACCGAGCGAAACGGCTACTTGGGATTTTACCCAGAGCAGGCCCATCGTCTGATGGAATCTTCCGTCAAGACAAAGTAGCATCGGGATTGCCTTCAGGGCTACGCGATTCGTTCCGCCGCCAACGATGACCATTTGAGATGAAGCCTTTTGTGGTGTAGGGCGCAGTCCCGCAAGTAGAGGTTGATGAGGTTTTGATAGGGCACTCCGACCTCCAGCGCCAGGCCCTTAAAATACGATACGGTCCCTTGGTCTAACCGAATCGTAATCGGCTGCTTCAGCCTTGCAATATAGGGGTTTTTCTCTCCCTTCATTTTTGAGAAATCGTAATAAACTCTCATGACTTTACCTCCGATAATTCTGGGTCTCACGTTTGTCTGCTTTTCGCGCCGAGATAATTCGAATTGTCGTGTCGTTCTTTCTGAAGCAATGGCACACAACCATAACTCGAAGCGTGAAGCTCATGCCAAGCATGATGAACCGATTCTCGTCCTCTGAATGGTCTGGATCAAAGAACCGCATTGCATATTCGTCAAGAAATACACTTTGGGCTTCTTGAAAGGCAACCCCATGTTTTTTAATATTTTCCTTGTTCTTCCCTCATCCCATTCAAACCGTAATCCATCCATATGTACAGCGTACATAATGGGAAGTCAAAAAGCAATGTCCTGAGTTCAACAATCAAATGCAACACTTATATATTAGAAAGAACAGAAGGGGCAGGGGTGGTTTGACCCTTAAGTTCTAAGCGAAGGAATAACCTTTCCCTTTGCAACAAAGAAAAGTGCAACCCCATTGTTACAGAAGCGTTGGCCGGTTGGACGCGGGCCATCATCAAAAACATGACCTTGGTGTCCGCCACATCGAATACAGTGATACTCTGTTCTTGGGAAAATGAGCTTAAAATCGGTTTCGGTCTCAATATGGCCTTCTATCGCTTGAAAGAAACTGGGCCATCCCGTGCCGCTGTCAAATTTGGCCTCTGAAGAAAAGAGTGGATTGTAGCAGGCGGCGCAAAGATAAAGACCTGTTTGTTTTTCTTTGTTGTATGGACTTGTAAACGGCCGTTCCGTTTTTTCTTCAAATAAGACGCCATAAGATTCCGGGGATAACAACTGCTTCCATTCCTCCGGCGTTTTCTGAATGCGTTCTATCTTTTCAGCCGTGAATCCTATTTTTTTCAAAAGACCAATGCCGCTAAACGACACCGCGATCCCCACCAACATCTGCTTTACGAAAGTTCGCCTTGTCATGTCTACCCCCTTTTATTCTACCGAGTGAGTGAAAACCACCCTGTTAATATTTTTTTCTTTTGTTCCGTAAATCTACTTTTTCTCCATTGAAGCGCAACCTTCCTGACAGTCTCCGATTGAGTGGGGTACGGATGAATTGTTTTTGAAATCGTTCCCAATCCCAGCTTGGCCGTCATGGCAAGCGTGATCTCGCCGATCATCTCGCCTGCGTGTGTTGCAATAACGGTCGCTCCTAAAATTTGATCGGTTCCTTTTTTTAGATGGACGCGTACAAATCCTTCCTCTTCACCATCCAAAACAGCACGATCTGAATCAGTCAGCAAACAGGTAAAAGTATCCACGGCCGAAGGATCGCTGTCGTATACGCCCACATGAGCAATTTCCGGCGAGGTATAGGTACACCAAGGAATGACTAAAGAATCGGTACTGGCAAGGCCAAGGCCTAGGGGATGTGGGAAAAGGGCGTTTTGTATGACAATCGCAGCCATTGCATCGGCAGCATGGGTGAACTGGAAGGGAGAACAAATATCACCCGCAGCATAAATAGATGGATTCGTCGTCTGAAGAAAAGAATTCACGAAAACCCCTCGTTTGTTATCATAGGAGACCCCTGCGTTCTCTAAATCCAGACCTTCTACATTCGGGGCACGTCCAACACCGGATAATATTTCGTCTACGACAGACTCTTTAGCAACACCGTCTTGCTCGTAGTGAAGCAGCTTTCGGTTGCCTTCTGTTGTTACAGCGGTGTTTTCTGTATTAAAGACAAAAACAACACCGTCCTTTTTCATTTGCATTTCGACGATCTTGGCAGCATCTTCATCTTCTCGTGGAAGAAGACGATCACCCTTTACAAAGAGCGTCACTTCACTTCCAAAACGCGCAAAGGCTTGGGCCATTTCGCATCCAATCGGGCCTGCCCCAATCACGGCCATTTTAGACGGAAGCTTAGTCAGTTCGAAAATCGTTTCATTCGTTTTGTAACCCGCTTCTATCAGTCCGGGAATAAAAGGCGCACGCGCACGCGCACCGGTACAAATAGCCGCTTTTTTAAAATTTAAAGTGGCACCTTCTATTTCAATTTGACCGGAACGAACAAAGCGTCCAGTGCCAAAAAAAACATCAACGCCCATCTGTGTAAATCGCGCGGCGGAATCATGATGGCTAATCTGTGCGCGTAGTTCTCGCATTCGCGCCATCACGGTGCTGAACTCCTGTTTTATCCCCGGAGGAACAATTAGGCCAAACGTATCAGCACGACGAACAGACTCCCAAATACGCGATGCCGCAATGACCCCCTTGGAGGGCACACAGCCCACATTCAGGCAATCACCGCCCATCCCTTGCTTTTCAATCAAGGCAACCTTCGCGCCAAGCGTTGCCGCAATCGCTGCGGTGACCAAGCCGGCCGGCCCCGCACCAATGACCACGAGATCATATTTTTTGGCAGATTGCGGGTTCACCCAATCGGCGGGATGAATCTGATCACGCCATGCTCGATTAAAACAATCATTTGGCAAAATGGTCATTTTAGTTTCTCTTCTTTAAACTTTTGGTAGATCACCGGGACAAGTGCTAAAAGACCCAATAAAAAAAATGAAAATAATATGCTCGGTGAGACAATATCATGAAGGCTATTTATTGTTCCGAGTTGACTCCCGGCATGGCTATAAATAAAACTGCCGGGGATAATGCCTAGTGCCGTTGCCCCAATATACGTCGAAAGTGGAATGCGTGTAAGACCCGAAGCAAGATTAACAAGGAAAAATGGAAAGATCGGCATTAGGCGCAACATCATAAGATAGTTAAAGTCATTCTTTAAAAATCCGGCTTGAATCGGAAGAAGACGCGAGCCCCACTTTCGCTCTATAAGGTCACGGAAAAGATATCGTGCTGATAAAAAAGCAAACACAGCACCTGTTGTTGCCCCGATATTCACGTAGAGGGCTCCCATAAGGCTTCCAAATAGAAATCCACCGATAAGCGTGAGTATCGTTGCGCCTGGCAGTGACAATGTCGTCTGGAGGATATAAATACCAATATACAAAATAACCGCACCAACAGGGTAAGTTTCTGAAAAGGTGGCCAGTGAATCTTTACTTTCTTTGATAGACGAGAAGGTAAAATAGCGGACAAGGTCAAAATAAAAAAAACAGACAACGCCTAGAACAAGCAATGTAAATACAATTAGTTTTTTAATCGGCAGATCTTGGTTTCTCATGCGTAATGTCGTCCTATTTTCCCCAGAGTGATTGAAGGCGGCTATCGCGTCCGCAGGCGGTTCGATAGAATTTGTATCGAACCGGATTTTTTTTATGATACTGCTGATGATATTCCTCTGCCTCATAAAATTTGGACGCGGGAGCAATCTCTGTGTAAATTGTTCTAAATTGTTTTGTCTTTTCCAAGTCGTTCTTGGATTGCTCTGCTTCTTTTTTCTGTGCGTCATTGAGATAAAAAATTGCGCTTCGATATTGACTCCCATGATCGCAAAATTGCATGTCTTTTACCGTTGGGTCAATGTTGTGCCAAAATCGGTCAAGCAATTGGACATAACTGATTTTTTGCGGATCAAAAACAACTAAAACCGCTTCAGCATGTCCAGACCCTCCCGCCGAGACATCATCGTAAGTTGGATTTTCTGTTTGACCGCCAATATACCCTACTGTGGTTGAGAGAACGCCAGTTAAGTCATCGAGGGCATGTTCCATACACCAAAAACAGCCTCCTGCAAAGATCGCCTTCTGTGTCGTGCCCGGTTTGATTGCACCCGGATCGCCCATTTGTGCGGCACCTGATGGATACGCAAAAAATAATAGGGTCACGATTATTAGCAAGGTTGTGTTTATTTTTGTTGTCATTTGAAAGCCCTCCTGTTTAGTTTATCTCTTTTTACGATCTATTTCACTGTGCCATAAAAACAATATCGCCATAATAGGCGGTCGCCTTCTCACCGGTATTATCCGTGTCGGTCATAATGGCCACACCGTTTACCATCGGGGGTTCTTCTCCGAAAGACTTTTTGTAGTCTTCATAGATGTTCCTCTCTTCGGAGCGAAATTGGCCGACAAATTGACTGCCGCTTTCCACTACAATCATTTTCACAAAATCTGTATAAGCGTTATCAACAATGGTCCCAATAGCGGCCTTACCATCCCAGATGTAATTGATGGCAGCAATCGGAATATCGCCAAACAAAAGACGGCCAGCTTTATACTTGATCTTCTTTCGAACGCTGACATGATCGGGGTTGTATTCAAATGTGATATAAATTCGCGCCGCATAATCATCCCCCTGCTTGGTGCGAACGTTTCCCTTTTCAATAACATTTAAAACCTTCCATCGCCACTTGAGAATCGGATATTTCTTTAAATCAACTTTAACCTCATGCACAAGCCCGGATGCGGCTTTTTCGCTTGTGGCTTGCACAACCGTAGTGCTTTCCTCTTTGATTGTCTCATACCGGGTGTGCCTCAGAATTTTGGGAAAGGTCAGGGGCTTCCAGCCTTGTGGAAGGCTGCCACCTTCCACGGCTTTTGAAAACGCCCCAACCTGTACAATCAGATCGGCCTCGACCCGGCTAGGCGCAGCAATCAGAACCAGAAGAAAGAAAAACCAAGTTGACAGATTAAAAGAATTGTTGCGTTCCAAAGCTGACTCCTATTCCTGGATCTAAATTAAAACCGTAAGCTTTGTGTTATAGAGATCACGATTTCTGGTCAGCAGCCAAAAATCCCCGCCAATACGCAGTCGTTGATCCAAAAAGCGTGGATTGCGAAACCAGACAACTCCCCCATGACGGCCATTTAAGTTTTCGTATTGACCGCCCAGTTCGATGTAACGACCCAATGCGTTAATATCGTAGAGACCGACAATCGTGGAAGTGGTTTCCCCGCCGCTTGCGACCCTAAATATCGGAATCGTCGTCCACCGCTCCTCCACCCGAAGGGTTAGTTCAGATCTATTTTGACCCTTTCCAATTTCTCCCTGTACCCAATTAAATATCTGCAAATTACGGAGACGTTGAAGCCCTTCTTGAAGAGACTCGACTGCCAATGGGTCTCCAGCGAACCGCAGTTCTCTGAAGATGACAGATTCCTTTGTCCGTTTTAGTCCCGTAACATTAATGGAATCAATCTTCTGCCCAGCAACGTCCTCTGAAGTGTCACCCCATGCGGAAGAGGAGACGGCCATCAGGATGACGGCCGCGGATACAAATGGAGAAAGTAGTCGTTTTATCATCATCATTCTTTTATTTTCCTGATCATACTAATAAGTGCAAAATAGTATAAACGTTGTCATTCCCGAATGTTTCTATCGGGAATCCAGAATATCAAACTGGTCAAAAAACGCTGGATTCCCGCCTTCGCGGGAATGACAGCAATAAGTATAAATATTATTCTGAACTTAGTAGTAACTATTCTCTATTTCTCAAATAAGGCGTGTCCTATCTCCACGCTAAATCGTTCGCACCAGATCACCACACTGTTGTAGTCATGAGGATTAACGCCGGAGGGGATGGCGAATGCAACATTTCCACTAAACTGCTTGAGTGTCCCCAGCTCAACCCCTTTCGTGTAGTCTGCGTCTTTTGCAAGATAAACCCGTCCATCTGGAACCCGATCCACCTTGATATTATTTAGCATGAGCATTGATTTTCCATTTTGGTCTTGGGTGAGCACTACCTTTCCTGCGGCATGATGACCCTTTGCGCTCATCAGCATCGCCGACATTTCCCCTTTCATCATGCCGCCTTTCTTCATTCCCTTCTCCATCATCTCACCATAGGCGTACGGCATTCCAACGCTTACAATCATTAAAAAAGTGGTGAAGATCATTCGTATCTGTGTTTTCATTGTCATCTCCTTTTTTGTAGGGTTGTTTCCCCTGGATTATCTTTCTAGACAAGATCAGGCTATTCCCAAAAGATCACGGGTTTATCACGAGGGGATAAAAGTTGTATCACAGTTTTTTCAGACTCGGGTCATCTCTTTCTTTGGACTCCTTGTAAATGACGTCTCTAAAAAATTGTGACAAAAATTTTATTATTTTGTGATGGGGAAGTGATCCTTATGGGCGATTCTCCTCCTTGCCGGAGAAAGAGGGTGGGTTAGATCGGCGTACGCAAGATCCATTCACAAACAAAATAACATAAAGGAGAATAAAAAATGAGACAAGAAATGCAAAGACAAAATCTGAAGAACTGGCTGGGAGGGGTGTTTTTTGTGCTGATGATCAGCGTGAGCGAGCTGTCCTGGGGAATGACTCCGACGCCACCCATGATGTCCGTACAGGTTGCTCCGCAATCCACGATAACCGGTTTGGGGGCCGAGACGCAGGATGGCTTGGGCGTCAACTTATTAATGCGCTATGGCTCCCGGTCGGAACTACAATCGGGTAAAGACAAAGTGAGCAACCCAAACAACGAGGAAACCCGCACACGACAGACAACCTTGCTCCTGGACTATCGGGTTGCTGACAAACTGACCGCAATCCTAGCCATTCCACATATCAATCATTATGTCTCCTATGGAAACGTTACGCAGACGAGCCAAGGACTGGGAGACATCGTCCTTTATGGCAAGTATTCCCTATATCGCCATCAGATGATGAACACCTCACGGGAGGTGCTGGTCTTGGCCGGGGTCGAGTTCCCATCGGGATCAACAGATGAGAGTGACGCCAGCGGTCAGTTTCCCGCTTCACAGCAGTTGGGCTCTGGATCAACCGATTTCATTGTAGGCGGCGCGATCGTGTCGGGGGGACAGACCATCACGACTTATGGAGATTTCTCCTATAAGATCAACGGCGATAAATCTTACAGTTTTGGCAACTTTTTCTCACTCAATGGCGGAATGAATTATACAATTCCACAGCAGCCAAGATTCAGTCTTGTAGGGGAGTTGAATGTCGAGGTGGCTGCGCAGGATCAGTCAGACATTGCCGGGCCAGGAGTGCTTCCCAGTGGGAAGGTGAGAGACACAGGTTATAAGAAGTTATTTGTATCACCAGGCCTGCAATATCGGCCGGGTGGAAATTGGACGGTCAACTTTGGCGTTCAGGTTCCTGTTGTTCAGGACTTGCGCGGAACGCAGCTCGCTTCAGAGGTCAATTATAGTTTCGGTATTTCCACCCGCTTTGGCAGCAGGATGATGGCGATGAAAAATAAAAGATAATGCCATAAAAAGTACAGAGCTACCCTATCTTAGGGCACCTCTATAACAACATGCCGCTCGTGGCGGTTTTTAGAGGTGCCCTTCTATTTGCTCCAAACATAGAAATCCAGTTTTCTAGGGCTTATTCCCATCGGAACTCCTCTTCCAGAGAGAGGTCGCCTATACTCTAGAGATCGGCAAGTGAAAAATAAATGTCGTACCGATATTTAAGGTACTGTGAACATTAATAGGGCTTTCGTGAAGTTCCAAAATCCGCTTGGCAATGGCAAGGCCCAAACCAAGACCCAAGCTATCTCCACTGGATCGACACGAACGATTTTTATCAACCCGATAAAAACGGTCAAAGATATACGGAAGCGCATCGGAAGGAATGCCGCAGCCGGTATCCGCAACTTCAACCTTCACCTTTTCCGTATCGGGACAAAGTGTAATGGTAATACGCCCCCCCTCGGGTGTGTGACGTAATCCATTTTCAATGAGATTTTCCAAAACCCGCTCGATCATGCCGATGTCCCCAAAAACAAATGGAAGCGTTTCTCCATCGGAGGTTTTAAACCGAATCTTTTTGTTTTCGGCGGTCAGCTGAAACTTTTGTACAATGTCTTGGGTCAGTTCCCCAATCGAGAATTGTTCCCAATTGAGTTGAACCTCTTTTGAATCGAGCTTGGTCAATTCAAAAAGCTGAAGAACCAGTTTCCCCAGCCGGTCACTGTGCTGCAAGGCAATTTCAAGATATTGTTTTTGCTCTGCAGGAGAAAGTTTTCCTTCTTTTAAAAGCAATGTCTCCAGATATCCTTGTAGAGAGGCCAACGGCGTGCGAAGATCATGAGAGATATTGGCAATCCATTCACGGCGAAAACGATCGGTCTCCTTGAGCGCCTCGATCTGCTCTAAAATCCGATGGGCCATTTTGTAAAATGTCGTGGAAAGCCGATCAATTTCATCCCCTGCGAGGTCAGATTTTTTTTTGAGCGGCGTGAGTGGGGTTGAAAAATCGCTCTGCGTAAAGCGGTCTAATGCCGTGGCCAGATTTCTGAGTCGCCGCGTTAGCAAATTAAAAAAGAGCAGCCCCGCCAAAAAGGTCAGCAACAAAATGCCGACTGCCGTCACCGCACTTAATCGCAGAATGTAGCTCTCCTGTAACAAGTTGGCGACCGTGTCGTACTCTTCGCCCCCTAACACCACATAAAGATACCCTTCCGTTTTGTTTTTCCCCACAATAGGGGCAACGGTAAATATTTTTTGGTGATCAAGCGCTTTCGGATCGTCCCCCAAAAGAGGAAATGAAGGAGGAGACAATTTATCTAAAAAAGAGAAGACCGGGGAAAGCGATACAGCATCTCTTTTGACCTTTCCGGGAGGAGCCGAGTAGGTGAGAATTTTTCCTTGTGGGTCCAAAAGATAGATTTCAATACTGGGGTTAATCACCATCAACATGTGGAAAATCTCTTTTGTCGCTTCTTGATTGACCTGCCCTTCCTGTATCAGAATCTTTTCGGACGCCAGATGCTCGGCTAACGTTAAATTAAGCTTTTGACTGACCTCCTGCAGATAGGTTTGCGTTGTGAATAAGGTCAGCAGAACGTACAGAACGCCAACGATACAAAGCAGTCCAAAGAGTGTTGTAGCCAATCGGCTATAAAGTGTTTTAAGCATTTTTGTCCTCGGCAAATTGATAGCCAACTCCCCAAACCGTGAGGATATAGAAAGGCTTTGCCGGATTCTCCTCGATCTTCGCCCTTAAACGATTGATATGCGAATTCACGGTGTGTTCATACCCATCATGTCCATAACCCCAGACCAGATCTAAAAGTTGTGAACGGCTATAGACCCGGCCCGGGTGTTCTGCAAACTGGACGAGAAGATCAAACTCTTTCGCCGTCAGTTCAACAGCTTTCCCCTCCAGCGTTACTTTGCGTTTTTCGGGATCAATGAGAAGGTCACCCCTTCGGATTATTTTATGAGAACCTGAAACCTGCGGCGACTTGAGCGCGTCCACACGGCGAAAGAGCGCCTTGACCCTCGCTAAAAGTTCCCGAATACTAAACGGCTTGGTGAGATAATCGTCCGCGCCGACCTCCAGACCTAAAACCCGATCCACTTCCGAAGATCGGGCCGTCAGCATCAAGAGCGGCGGATAAGTTGGCTGAGCGCGCACCTGCCGCGCAATCTCCCACCCGTCTATTCCGGGAAGCATCAGATCAAGGAGAATTAAGTCGAACGACTGTGAAAGAGCCTTTTTAAGCCCAGCACTCCCATCCGATGCCCATGTCGTCTCATACCCCATATCGGAGAGGTGAAGCTTCAGGAGATGGGCAATATCTTTGTCGTCTTCTATGACTAAAATCTTACGTGCCATATTGCTAGCATACTACTCGATTATCACAAAAGTATCACGCGAGTATTCAAGTGTCCGCTTTACTATCTGTCAAGAAGGCTGGTATCTTCTTATGAGAATGAAGAAGAATATCTTAGCGCTTTCTTTTAAAGAGATTGAACAGTTTGTCTGCGAGATCGGATTTAAAAAATATCGCGCACAACAAATTATTTCATGGCTTTACGAAAAGCAAGTCCGATCCATTAATGAGATGACCGATCTTTCTCTTTCAGACCGAGAACGCCTTTCAGAACATGCCGTCCTCTCCCCGCTCAAAATTGTGACTCGGCAAAAATCAGAAGATGGAACAGAAAAATTCTTGCTGGAAATGGAGGACGGCAACAAAATTGAGTCCGTGGCCATTCCTGAAGAAAAACGGCTAACGCTCTGCATCTCCACACAAGCAGGATGCACATTAGATTGTACGTTTTGTCTCACTGCACTTGAAAAGTTAAAGAGAAACTTAAAGTCGTATGAGATTTTAGATCAGGTGCTGACCGTCCAACGGGAAATGCCAGAAAGAAGAATTAGTAACATTGTGCTGATGGGAATGGGGGAACCGCTTGCGAATCTACCTGCCGTCACAGAGGCCATCTTATGGATGACCCACGCAAAGGGACTGGGCATCTCTCCGCGTAAAGTCACCGTCTCAACGGCCGGGATGGTCCCGCAAATCAAAGCATTTCTAGAAGGGCCAACGCATGTGAATCTTTCTGTTTCTTTGAATGCAACAACAGATGCCATTCGAGATCAGATCATGCCAAAGATCAATAAACTCTATCCGATCAAAACACTGCTGACTGCATTAAGGCAGACCCCGCTTCCCTCCCGGAGACGGGTCACCTTTGAGTACATTCTGCTATCGGGCGTCAACGATTCACTTGAAGATGCCAGACGGCTGCTTTCTCTTTCTCGTGGAATTCAGTGTAAGATTAACTTAATTGCATTTAACGAATTTCCACAGTCTTCCTATCGCCGTCCCTCCGACGATCATATTCTGAAATTTAAAAAGATTCTCATGGACGGCGGAATGATTGCCACATTGAGAAAAAGCCGCGGACGCGATATTTCCGCCGCATGCGGCCAGTTAAACGGAGAGATCGAACGGGCTGTCCTGCGGACGGCGGTACTGCGTACGGCGTAATGCTTCGCGCAGCGACCAAAATCGGCTAAACTATTGTCCATGCCGGCGAAGCAGCGTCGCGTTCACCCCCAAGAAACCGCCAATGGCGCCGCCCACTGCTGCGCCTAAAATAAAAGTTGATTCCCCGGCGAGATAAAAAGACAACAGGCCGCCTGACAAGCCGCCCATAATAATGAAAAGGAAAAAAAGACGTTCACCGAAAGACCAGACAACGTAGCCGACCATTGCGCCGATCAGTGCCCCAATTGGCAGATAAAACCATTGTCCTAGGAAAGAGCCGATCAACCCGCCAACAAAGCCAGTGACCGCCATTCCAGGAATAGCGGAACGAAGCGATAATTTAAAATCCACCACTTAACTGTACCACCGTCCGACGGTTCTCCCGTTGACGGAAAGTGACGCCCAATTCCTCTGCATAAGTGGCAATATCCACATTTAGAATCCAAAGACGCGCCGTCATCCCTGCCGAAAAATAGCCTTGATGAACGCCTAGCCGAACAGAAGAAAGCCATCTTTTGAATTGCAACTCCATACCAAAGTCCGTCCGCTTTCCCATATCATCGTCAGGGCCAACCGATTTTCCGATATCTTTTACATCCAGCGCAATCGTTGCTGGAACCGACCAAAATGCTGGATGGATCGCTATCCCCGCATTAACCTGCATTGGCATGACACCCACTGTCTTAAAATCAAGGTCGGTTATGTTCTGAACGACTAAGCCAAACGTCGGGTCCCATCGGCGGATCTTTGAACCTGCCGTTGTCCATTCTGATAGATGCGCTAATCCGCCTAAATCAATTGCAAAATCGGATGCCGACTCCAAATCATCTAACGGATCAAAATCATTATTTACAATATCATTAGCGGTATACTTCCTAACAACACCTTCCCTGCGAATATATTTTATTGCGGCTCCACTAGAAAGACCTCGGCCAAAATCGTGTGCGGCTCCAATCACCAAACCCGCATCATAATAGACATTGGTGGAAACTTCCGGGAAAACGGGATTTCGAGCTTCCATATCCATATTCACTCTCGCTAAAATACCCATTTGAAACGAAGGCCTTAAAAGATATGGGAAAAGCTGGCTTGCAAGATGATAATGTTCTCCAATCCGACCACTCAAGAAATCGGCCGCATCATTAGAACTTCCTCCCTGCAGATTTTTCAGATCTTTTACGAAATCAATACTCCCTTCTGAAACTTCAAACAAGGGATTCAAAACCGAGAAAGAACGCCTTGATGGGATTCCAGCCGGATTATAAAAGATGGCATGTGCATCATTGGAGACCGCAGTAAAGGCGTTTCCCATGCCCAACGGCCGCCCCCCGCGATACAGAGACGGCAGTTCTTCGGCCCCGACAGGCACACTCAACGATGATAGAAACAAAAGGAGCAATACTATTTTTTTCATTTAACAGGCACTCGTAATCATCCTTAGAAAGTTCTCAAGATTGATTTTGTTTGTTGGCGAACTCGGATTTGAAGTATCTAGGCCAATCGTCTCTTTTAACTTTTTTACTGATTTTGAAAGTTCACTACTTTGTATGATGTTTGCATCAATAAGTGCCTGTATGGCGTCTTTAAAACTATCCACAACTTTTATGGCCACGTCAACCGTCACCCCATATTTCTGATGATCCGGATGAATATCCTCAGAAATGTGATCGGGAATGTTGTTCTCATCCGTATCAGTGGCTTCAATCACAATGGCCACAATGTTTGCAAAGTGGCCAATGACTCTCAGGAGATGCGCCTGCTTGATCTGATCTGGGTGTACACTTTGAACCTCAACGATCTTTCCTAGAACGAAGATTCCCCGAGCCAAAGCATTAATATGAAGATCCTTAATCGGCGGCGGAATCATTTCTGAAATGACCTTAAAATTCTTATCACTAATACAGCTGGCCCCTTGGGCAAAGGCAGAAGGAACAAGCCACTCATTCATCTTCCATCTCCATGGCTTTTGGGGGACAACCGATGCTGTATTTGCAGTGGTGGCCAGGTTAATCATCTTCACCAAATCAATACCGGCAAGGCCCAGTTGAGCGGAGGCTAAAAGCTGTGCGGACTCTATATCTGCTTGCGTAAGAGGGTCTTGGTTTCCCACATAATCATAGGTACCATCTCCGTTCTTATCCAGCACCCCATCTAATAGAGAAATCGCTTTATTAAAATCACGCTGATCCATTGCAATACTCGCATCTTCAATTTTTGATTCTCGCGTTACTTCTCCGCATCCAAAAAGTAAGAGTACAACAAAAACAGATCCGACCTGACAGAATAACGTCTTCTTCATGGCATACCTCCCTAACATAATACGACCCAAACCTCACTCATTAAAGGATATCACTTTCTTGAAGAAAACACCACAAAATTAGAGATGCCCTTGACATACTCTCTTAGCGCAATGTAGATTACATCTCGCGGGGTGGAGCAGATTGGTAGCTCGTCGGGCTCATAACCCGAAGGCCAGAGGTTCAAATCCTCTCCCCGCAAAATCCCTTATCGGTTGGCAAAAAACTGCTATCAATGTCAGGCCATCATCTTAAAGAGCATATTTTCCCCATCTTCGGGATTATCTTCTTCACAATCGGAATCTTTCTTTTTGTTGCCTCTATTGACGACAAAGCAGGGCCGCCACAAAAAAAATTCATGATGCCATCAGGGTTTAATCCGCTAGTATTGGAGGATCGAGAATCGCCGCACGCCAAGTTGTACATGTCGGCGTGCACACAATGCCATGGGCTTCCTGATCCCAAAATGCACACGGCAGAAGAATGGCCCGCTGTGATTGTCCGCATGATGGAGCGCATGCACAGAACCCAAGCCTTCTCCTCCCGGTCTGTGGTCGTCCCGAAAAACGAAGACGTGGATCAAATTATTGCGTATGTCAGAAAATACGCCGCCGCCCCCGATCCTTCCACTCCGAAAATAAAATCTCTACAGTAGTTTTTCAAATCGTTTTCGAGAAACCGCCATACTTGCGGCCAATGTAACCGCTTCTTTTAGAGAACCCTCATCGGCAATCCCTTTTCCTGCAATGTCGTATGCGGTGCCATGATCCACGGATGTTCGAATAAACGGCAACCCAACCGTTACATTAATCCCGCTCCCAAAAGCTAAAAGTTTAATGGGGATAAGCGCCTGATCATGATAAAGCGCAACCGCCGCATCAAATTGTCCCTGTTTAAGCCGGCTAAAGAGTGTGTCGGCGGGATACGGGCCGCTCACATTCATGCCCAAAACTTTTGACGCCAAAACAGCCGGGGCGATCTCTTCAATTTCCTCTCGCCCAAAAAGCCCTCCCTCTCCCGCATGAGGATTCAGCCCAGCGACGGCAATCTTTCCGTAAGGCAGACCAAAATCTTTTTTCAATGCCTCGTGAGTGAGCGCAATCTTTTCTTCTATCGCTTCTTTACGAATCTGACTGATCGCTTCGCGAAGGGAAAGATGAATCGTCGTCAGCATGATTTTCAATCCGCCGCCAACCATCAGCATCCCAAAACTTTTAACACGAGCAAGATGGGCGAGAAACTCCGTATGGCCGGGATGGGCAAAACCGATTTTCTTTAACGCCTCTTTATTAATGGGAGCAGTGACAACCGCATCAACCTCTTTTGCCATCGCCAAACGCGTCGCTAATTCAATGGCTCGCATAGCGGTAAATCCCCCTTCGGAATCAGGATGCCCGTATTGTACTGGGGGAAGCCCCAATGCGCCAACCTCCAATACCTCCATATGGCCAGGAACAAATTCGCATTCTGAAATCTGTTTTCTGGGGCAGACCAATAACGTAGGCGCAAATAAAGAAGCCGCATGCGTCATCCACTCGGAAGCGCCCGTAACAACAGGACGACATATCGCATAAATTTCTTTTGTTGCAAATGCCTTAACAATCACCTCTGGGCCAATACCAGCAGGGTCTCCCATTGTAATTGCAATAATCGGTTTCATGAGTCTCGCCCTCCAAAGACACTCTCTCCATTATACATGAACAATTATTTTCTTCAAAATTTTTAATTTTGTTTTAAACACTTTCATTTTTCAGTTGTCTAACCCTGTGTAAGGAACATAACAAACTTATTAAATAAATTTATTTAGTAAAACTAAATTCATTAAGGAGAGATGCCATGATTCTAGAAAAAATAACCCAACGTAGGAATTTTGTACTGGGCATCTTTGCCCTATTAACAATAATCATAACCTTCTCACCCTCTTTTGCTCTCGCTGCCGCCGGCAAGGCTATCACCAATGTAAGCCCAGGCGTCACGGCGGAGTTTGACATTGATGGGGATTTAACTTGCGGCCAAGGCCTTTTTACTGTAGATAAAGACGACTGGGCACCAAAGTTAGGTGTTCCTACTACGTGTCCCAGTGGAACACAGAGCATCTTCGCCGGCACGGGGGCAAAAGAACCACCCCCAGCCACTGGCCCCCCCAATATTGCCGCGGCACGGTTTCAGGATGTGGTAAAAAAGAATACCGATACCGTCTATGGCCAGGGATCGAAGCAGAATGACACCGACACATGGGTGGAAGTGCTCAGCAGCTCTCCGCCAAAAGCCGATATTGGAAACGTCTATTCTGCCGCTCGGCTTGGGTTTCTCAAACCGTTGCCATTGCCGTCTGGATGGGTCGCCGCACCTTCGACAAATGTGATTGCCTTTATGGGATTTGAGCGAATTTCCGCCAATGGGGACACGCATCTTGACTACGAATTAAATCAGGCGCCCTTTAGAATCAATGCTAAAGGGGCATCGGTTCCACAACGGTGCAGTGTTAAGGACCAGATGATCGGTACATTTAAATGTCTGGGTCACGACCTGCTGATTGGCGTGGATGACGGAACATCTAAGATTCCGACCATCACCGCCTACAAATGGGTGGGCACCAACAATAGCACCACCGTGGGGAGCTTTGTCCCTGTTACAACATCCACCTCGAATCCATTTACAT
The DNA here is from genome assembly GCA_038067655.1 of Nitrospirota bacterium. Classification (GTDB taxonomy): domain Bacteria; phylum Nitrospirota; class Nitrospiria; order SBBL01; family SBBA01; genus JACPZM01. The sequence goes on along the minus strand of JBBTNS010000070.1, from coordinate 2,711 downwards.
TTAGCTTGGGCGAAACAAACAGAACCGCCGCGATTCACCCTGGCCCATGGGGAACTTTTAATTCCCAAGGTACGCTCGTGTTTGGCACCAGCAACAAAATTGCAATTGATAAATTTAGCGAAGTCTCAATTGATCTAACGGTTGTAACAGGCCTGGCCATTGGCTGCCCCGGTCAGTTTAAGACGATTCTTATCAAAAGCCGGTCATCCTCCGAAGTGAACTCCGAATTAAAAGACCGAGTCACACCTACAGCGTTTGGTCTGGATACCTGCGGAATCATAAAAATCACTAAGCGCAATGCCAGTGATCCGAAGAATATCACACTTCTTCCCGGAGCCGTTTTTACAATTACACCCGATCCGGCAACCGGTACCGGCTTTATTACGGTTACCAGCGATGCCAATGGAATTGTATATAACTCAAGTCAGGTCAAGCCAGGGATCTACACCATTCACGAGGTCTCTTCTCCTCTTGGAAATGTTCCTGTTGCTGATCAAATCTGTGACGTGTCCGCTTTCAAAGCAACCTGTACATTGGTTATTGATAATGTCGGGCTTCAGCATCTGACTGCCATCAAGTCGGCAAATCCGCCCAGTGATTCCAATGTCGTGTCAGGACAGATAATCACTTATACGATTGCTTATAAGAATGATGGAACAGCGCCTGCTTTAAATAGCATTATCACTGACACGGTAGATGCAAACCTGACCAGTATTGTCCCACAAAACGGCGGTATACTGACAGGAAATACCATTAAGTGGAGTCTGGGCAGTGTAGGGATTAATGCAACCGGAACCGTTTCGTTTACTGCAAAGGTAATCGTTCCTAAGGCGAATGTAACAATCCTAAACAAGGCGCACGTAATCAACGATAGGGATTTGGCTGGGTTTGACACCAACGTGACCATGCATCATGTTGGTCCTCCCAATCTCACATTAAACAAAGCGGTTGACAAGAAGGTCGCCTCTCCGGGTGACACCCTCCTTTATACGCTGAACTATGCCAACATTGGCCAGGGGGATGCGACGGGCGTTGTTATCACGGACAAATTACCCGCCAAGACAACGTTTGTCTCGGCAACAGGAGGCGGCGTCTATACGAACGGAACAACCACCACGGTTTCGTGGAATATCGGAACACTCCTTCATGGCGTATCCGGTTCGGTGACCTTTACGGTGAAGCTGGATGCAGTCTTCCCGAGTGGCACCACCACGGTGACCAATTTTGGAAATATTATATCGTCAACAACACCGCTGACACCATCCAATCCAGTGATGACGGATGTATCGGCCAAGCCGATACTCAAGATCACCAAGGCGGTGGATAAGACGACAGCCGTACCGGGCGATACGCTGGTCTACACGCTGAATTTCAGCAACACAGGGAATGCGAATGCGTCAGGGGTCGTGATCTCGGATAAACTTCCGGCCAAGACAACGTTTGTCTCGGCAACAGGAGGCGGTATCTATACGAACAGCACGACCACTACAGTCACATGGAATATCGGAGCGTTCGCCGCAGGGGCAACCAGTTCAGTTAGCTTTACGGTCAAGCTGGATGCGGTCTTCCCGAACGGCACCACGACGGTGACCAACTCAGCGGTTATGGCATCGGCGGAACTTCCAACGGTTCCATCCAATCCGGTGACAACCAACGTCACGGCCAAGCCGATACTCAATATCACTAAGGCGGTGGATAAGACGACAGCCCTGCCTGGCGATACGCTGGTCTATACGCTCAATTTCAGCAACACAGGGAATGCGGATGCGTCAGGAGTCGTGATCTCGGATAAACTTCCGGCCAAGACAACGTTTGTCTCGGCAACAGGAGGTGGTATCTATACGAACAGCACTATCAATACAGTCAGCTGGAATATCGGAGCGGTCGCCGCAGGGGCAACCAGTTCAGTAAGCTTTACGGTCAAGCTGGATGCGGTCTTCCCGAACGGCACCACGCCAGTGACCAACTCAGCGGTTATGGCATCGGCGGAACTTCCAACGGTTCCATCCAATCCGGTGACAACCAACGTCACGGCCAAGCCGATACTCAATATCACTAAGGCGGTGGATAAGACGACAGCCCTGCCTGGCGATACGCTGGTCTATACGCTCAATTTCAGCAACACAGGGAATGCGGATGCGTCAGGAGTCGTGATCTCGGATAAACTTCCGGCCAAGACAACGTTCGTCTCGGCATCAGCACCCGGCGTCTATACGAACAGCACTGTCAATACAGTCAGTTGGAATATCGGAGCGGTCGCCGCAGGGGCAACCGGTTTTGTGACCTTTACGGTCAAGCTGGATGCGGTCTTCCCGAACGGCACCACGACGGTGACCAACTCAGCGGTTATGGCATCGGCGGAACTTCCAACGGTTCCATCCAATCCTGTGACGACCGATGTCACGGCGGCACCGATCATGAAGATCACCAAGGCCGTGGATAAAACCACAGCCATGCCTGGCGATACGCTGGTCTACACCCTGCATTTCAGCAACACAGGGAATGCGAATGCGTCAGGGGTCGTGATCTCGGATAAACTTCCGGCCAAGACAACGTTCGTCTCGGCATCAGCACCCGGCGTCTATACGAACAGTGCTATCAATACAGTCAGCTGGAATATCGGAGCAGTCGCCGCAGGGGCAACCAGTTTTGTGACCTTTACGGTCAAGCTGGATGCGGTCTTCCCGAGCGGTATCACGCCGGTGACCAAC
>JBBTNS010000069.1:0-1225 GCA_038067655.1 Nitrospirota bacterium | reverse complement strand
TACCTGTTAGTCTGCTCACCGTTTTTGTGTTAGCTGGAATGATCGGGTGTCAGTCTAAGCAAGTTGCGGAAGGGAAGAAGACGTTTGATCGTTATTGCGCACCCTGTCATGGAGATAGTGGTGCTGGCGATGGCTACAACGCAAAAAACCTAGATCCGCACGCGAGAGACTTGACTGATTCGCAAGAGGCGTATATGGCCAAGTTAAAGAACGAGGAGATTTACGAAGTAATTGAAAAAGGAGGGGCCGGTGTGGATTTGGCTCCAACGATGCCCAGTTGGGGGAAGACCTTATCGCAGAACCAGATTTGGTCTCTTGTTGCCTATGTTCGCACGATGCATAAATATGATGGTGTCGCCGTTAAGTTTGATGAAGCAAAGCCTTATGATGCGAAGTCGCCACGTTCTGCATCGATCACTGAGGCAGAATTTGTTTCTTTGATGGAGGCAAAGTCCGGTGATGAGGCGGCAAAAGAGGAATTGGTAAAATTTGGGGAAGAATTATTTGGCGAGTATGGTTGTATTGGTTGTCATCAAGTTTTAGGCGAGGGTGGACAGTTGGGGCCTGATCTTTCGCGTGCGGGATTTATGTTACAGCCGCAGTTTATTTATCGGTGGGTTCGGAATCCCCAGTCATTTCTGCCGAATACGCGAATGCCTAATCTGAACTTAAATGAGGAAGATGCTTTTGCGGTTACTTCGTATTTGAGTACGTTGAAACATCCGCCACAGGGCGGCAAGGTGCCTGCACTTCCGTCCGACCAGATGCAGCAGAAAAAAGTAGAGGCCGCGTCTGTTGCCTCTTCTACTGAAACGACCAGTGAGATGGCGACGACACATTAAAGGGCTTCTTATGAGGAATGTTCAATTAGAAAAACCAGTTGGTACGCAAGATATGTTCTCGCTTTTTACTGACTTTATGAAAAGAGGGGGTTGGCTAATCTTGCTCTCAATTGCCCTTTTTATCTTGGGAGCGCAATTGGCTTATGCCGAAGATTCGACCAGCGCGATGACCGAGTACCGGGATATGCCGTGGATAGGCAGCCGGAACGCCATCTGGATTGTCGCGCAGATTCATATTTTGTTTGCTGGATTTGTCTTGGGTGTTCCGATGTTCGCGCTGACGTGTGAATATATCGGGTACAAGACGGGCGATGTCCGTTATGACAAGTTGGCCAAAGAGTTTACGAAGTTGTTAACGGCGTCTTTTGGAACGACCGCAACGT
>JBBTNS010000068.1:0-12361 GCA_038067655.1 Nitrospirota bacterium | reverse complement strand
TTGTTTGACTTGGTTTCTTTTTTTTTGTTACTCTCAATACCCTATGTCAGAAATAAATGAGTCGCTTACAAAACAAGCAAAGCTATTACGACAAGATATTATTCAGATGATTTCGAATGCTGCATCAGGACATCCTGGCGGCTCGCTTTCCGCGATTGATATTATAACCGCCCTCTATTTTAAGGTCTTACGACACCGCCCGACAGAACCTGATTGGGCCAATCGCGACCGATTTGTTTTGAGTAAAGGACATGCGGCACCCGCCCTCTATGCTGCATTGGCACGCTCTGGATATTTCCCTGTTGAGCAACTCGCATCGCTTCGTAAATTGGGGTCTCCGCTTCAAGGGCACCCAGAGAAAGGCAGATTGGCGGGTGTGGAAGCATCCAGCGGATCCTTAGGACAGGGCATCTCCATTGGATCGGGTATGGCACTTGCCGCGCGACTCGATCAAAAAGATTATCGAACGTATGTTCTGATGGGCGACGGTGAGTCGAATGAAGGTCAAATCTGGGAGTCCGCTTTGTTCGCAGCGCATTACAAAATTGACTCTCTCACCGTGATACTGGATCGCAATCGTCAACAACTCGATGATTGGACCGAAAAAATTTTAGACACAGAGTCCCTTTCTGAAAAATGGCGCGCCTTTAGATGGCATGTGATTGAGATTGATGGACACAATATGGATCAAATTCTGAAAGCCTTTGAGGAGGCAAAAAATACAGCTGGCAAGCCCACCCTTATTCTTGCGAATACCACCAAAGGGAAAGGGGTTTCATTCATGGAGAATAACCTAGAGTTTCATGGTGTCGCGCCCAACGCAGAGCAGACCAAAACAGCCCTGCTGGAGCTTTGCGCATGAAGTCAAACGAGACGATCTCCTCTTATGTCACTTGCTCCCTGCCTACACTTCTTCCATGGCAGAGTAAAAAAATGGGGCCGGCCACACGGGACGCTTATGGCGAAGCCTTGCTGGCGTTGGGGAAAGAAGATGCCCGCATTGTTGCTTTAGACGCTGATCTTTCCAAATCAACAAAAAGCAATCTTTTCGCAAAACAATTCCCGGATCGTTTTTTTAATTGCGGAATTGCTGAAGCCAATATGATTTCCGTCGCAGCGGGTCTTGCTTCCTCTGGCAAAATTCCTTTTGCATCCTCCTTTGCCTCATTTCTGCTCTGTAAAGGATTTGACCAGCTTCGCATGTCGGTTGCAAATCCAAATCTCAATGTGAAGATCGTCGGGTCTCATTCTGGCATTAGTCTTGGAGAAGACGGGGCCTCTCAGCAAAGTGTGGAAGACTTGGCGCTCGCCTGTGCGCTTCCAAAATTTGTTGTCCTATCTCCCGCAGACGGCATTTCTTGTAGGGGGCTGACAATGTTAGCCGCCCGGCATGTGGGTCCTGTTTTTATCCGAACCGGAAGACCCAAGGCCCCTGTAGTTTATTCAGAGGGGGATACCTTTGAAATAGGTCTTGCAAAAAAGATCGTGTCTGGATCAGATGTCACCATTATTGCAACCGGCCTCATGGTTTATAACGCACTTCTTGCTTCCGAACTTTTGAAAAAAGAAAATGTTTCCGCGGCAGTGATTGATATTCATACCATCAAGCCGATAGACCAGTCCGCCATTATTGCCGCCGCGAAAGAAACCGGTGCGATTGTGACGGCAGAGGAGCATCTTCTTTCGGGAGGATTGGGTGCACAGGTTGCCCAGGTGTTATCTCAATATTGTCCCGTACCGCAAGCCTTTGTGGGTATCCGCGATACCTATGCGGAGTCTGGGCTACCAGAAGAGCTTTTTGAAAAATACGGCTTGACTGAAAAACATATTATATCCGCCGCTTTGTCTGTTCTAAAACAAAAAAAGAAGATTGCCGCATAAAATGAACCTTCGTGCTGTGTCAAAATCGTTTCTCCTTGCCGCGACATTCTTGTTTTCTCTCCCGGTTTATCTTTTTGCGGAGGCTCCATTTATTATCACAGAGTCGGCGGTTCCGATGGAAAGTGAGACCTACAAAGTGGAGTGGGGTCTGCAACTTAATCAAGCGCCGACTGATCGTACGATCTTATCGGGTACCCTTCGGTACGGACTCATTCATAATTTGGAGGTGATCGCAACGATTCCTTATCTTTTCGTAGATAACAAACAGACGTCACGCCATCGGTTTGGAGATCTTTTCTTGTCCGCGAAGGTTCGTTTCTTGCGAGGCCGCGAGGCGAATCCCTTATCAGTTGGCGGTGTCATGCGGGTTAAAGTTCCGTTTGCAAGCAAAAACAGCTTGACCGGGACAACAGGGGACCCGGATGTCGGTTTTTCTGTTTTAGCCAGTAAAGAGATTTCGCCTTATGAAGCCCATTTGAATGTGGGTTACACCTTTGTTGGGAGCGCAGGGAATCTCTCTAACAATATATCAAACGACAAAATAACTTACTCTCTTGCTTTGGAATATAAAGAGATTCGTCCCAAGCTTTCGGTCATGGGAGAGATCTTTGGAACATCTGATAGAATATTTAAGGACAATTGGACTGCGGCATTGGGTGGCGCTTATCAGATAAGCGAAATCGTCAAGATTGACGGGGCGTTGGGCATTGGACTCTCCAATCACGTTCCAGAATATACTCTAAACGCAAGGGTCAGTTATCTGTTTTAGGGGAGCCTCTATTCACAGCTCACCCCCCGTTTGCTTATCATTCTGACATGACAAAAAAGGAGTTTTGGCACAGTCTGTGTCTTCGTTAGACGCCAGTATTCGTATCGACCAGTTCATTTGCAATCTGTTCGAGCACGTTAGGATTATTGTGGTACCCGGAATGACGCAGTTTGATCTGCTCGATAACGTTTCTCACTACCTCCCGTACACTCTGTCGCAAAGTTTTGGCACGTCGATCAACACCTTGGCCCTCGGCAGGCCCTTGTGGGGACACCAACATATTAGCCGGGAGCGACGATGCCTCGGCGGGCAGATCCAAGTGTTCTGTAACATCAACCCGTTTAAGAACGTGAGCCGGATACGATCGACCGCTATCTAGGTTGGCCATCTCGTAATCCCAAAAGAATAGCCGATAGAAAGAGAAGCCCAGAACGAACCGCTCTAGGGGGACCTCAAGTGCCCTGAGCAACATACCTTCTACGATCGGGCGAAGAGCGATCCACTCAAACGTACGTCCTATGCGTCCCCATGCCTTGACCTCGTCTAGGTATAGTTTGCGAGGGGCAGTGCTAAGGAGTAAGGCGGTTTCTGCCTCATCGTGATGGCTGGTAAAGGCCACCATCGGTTTTCCTCTAAGGATAGCCAAGAGTGAGCCCGGCGTTGGCCCGTAGGCCTGACCAGCTCTCCGGCCCCGCAAAACTAGCCACACCCAACCCGGAAACGACCAGATAAAATCTCCAACCCAGGCAAGCAGCCATAAACTCCAGCCATAAACCAAGAAAATAAACAGAATAAGTAGAACAAGAGCGGGGGCGCCGGACCAAGTCTCTCTGCCTATTAGTGACCCCAGTTGGACCATGCCGACGTAAAGAATCAAGAGGAGTCCCATCATTACCATGGGGATCATTGCCATGGAGATCATTAGTCGAGTCAGACGCAGCCGTGGGCGCACCGATACCAACGGCGTGCCTAACAACACGACACGACCGACTCGTATACTGCCTGCAATGTCCCGCAGGGCTTCCAATACCACGTTCCCACCGTGTGAGTGGGCTATTAAGTTCACAGTGAGGGGCTGAGAAGGAGACGCTCCCAGCTTCTTTGCCAACTCGGCAAGGGACTTGCGCAACTTGCACGCCCCGGCGCGGCGGTCGTTGTCCCGATTCTTGCCCGACCAGGAGAAGGCTTCGTAGCTCATTCCTACATCGAGCACTGGGCGCCAGACCGTCCCTGCGAAACCCCGCGCTGACAATGCTTCCTCAAGCCGATCGGCAAAGGTTGTCTCACTCGTCTTGCTGAGACGCCACCAGGTCTCTTCGGCGGCGAAGGTTCCATGCACAATAATCGTAACAATCGGGAGACCTAATGCTGTCGGTGCCACTGTCATATCATCCTCCTTCTGGTTCTACCCACCGCTGGGTCGTGATTTAATTACAGTCATATCATTTAACTGCAGACTTGATAGAGTCTAAAATTGGCAAAGAACCAACCAGTTAGAATCAGGGGCGGCGATGGGAATATACGTTGGCTTACAGCCAGCCTGGCCTGCTATTTGAGTGCCTACTCCAAAACCCGCCGCAGCCGCACCACCTGTATCTGCAGTTGGGTTCGTCATTGCTACCACGGCCCCTAGACAAGTCGCCTTGCCTTGAATAGTATTTCCTGGGGCTCCACCTGCAATGGATACATCCACTCTAACAGGAAGATCGGTGGTGCATTTTCCGCCACCAGTGCGTCGGATCTCTTCCTTCCCCACCCCTTCGACGGTAATGCTAAAGCTAGCGGTAGGTGTAGGCGGAGACACATGCTTACATCCCGCAATGATAAAACACACTACCAAAAGAGCAGTTCCAGTTCTAGATATAATTTTCATTTATTCCTCCTATTATTTTATACGTTCGCTAATATCTCAATATCACACTGCTTGTGATTCGCTGGCCCAAGTAGAATAATAAATGGAAAGATTTCCATCATATTTCCTGCTATACAGGGAAAAATTTCCGTTGTATGCCTCTAATACAATGCGAAAAACATGCCAACAGAAAATAAATAGCATGACGTTAGGGGGAAGATTTAATAATCCCTTTTTTTATAAGGGAATATTTATTTTTATTTATTATGAAGAGAAATGATAGTCAATTGGGATTCGAATGAGTGAAGCAAAAAATGAATGAAATAAGATACGAATAAAAAGAAATGAGATACAATTGCAATCAAATTGGATACGGGAAGCCTCCTGCGCCCATCAACTAAGGGACTCCCCAATGTCTAGACAAAAAATGGGCTCCTATTTGGTGGATTGAGCCTGCCTCTTGGTTATCGTTTTTCCTGCTATTTTTCTCGTTCGTCCCTCCCATCCGTGGGTCACGCAGCCTGCTCCTGTTTTAAGGCTTTTCCGCAATAAACCTCTTTTGGTGTCGCATATCCAAGCGATTGATGAGGCCTCCCCGTATTATAAAAATAAAGGCTCTTCTCCCAAGTGAGTGGGTAGTTTTTTGGGATAAATCGTTGATTCGTGCTGTAAAATAAGGGGAAATAGGTCGTGACAACGGTTCAAAAACTTGGGGGCACCTCTAAAAACCTGAAGATTCAACCCCCCTGCCCCCCTTATCAGGGGGGAATGCGGCAAAAGTCCCCCTGACAAGGGGGATTTAGGGGGTTTTTAGAGGTGCCCTTGGCATGATTTGGGAATGGGAAAAACAAGACGGCTGCTGGATGAATATTGGTTCCCTGGATTTCGTCCAAAAGCAGCACTGCAGGGGATTTTTGGCAAGCCTCAGTTTCGGGTTATCCGATTGGAACGGCGCCAAAAAAAACACTCTGCGGTTCGTGCGGGACATCCTCTTTCTCTTTTTACGATCAGAAAGAGAGGCCGGTTCGGGATTTGCCCTGTGGCGAAAAGCAGATTGATCTGGCCGTTCAGATACGGCGGGTTCAATGCCGCCCGTGTGGAAAAGTGAAGCAGGAGAAACTGCCTTGGCTAGCAGACAACACCTTTTATACACGACGATTTGCAATGGCGGTCGGTCGGAAATGCCGATCGATGACGCTCTCGGACGTGGCCCAGGAAATGCGTCTGGACTGGAAGACCGTCAAGGCGATGGAGGTGTGGTACATGAAGCAACAGTTAGAGGGGGCGAAGGCGATTTAACCGGAGGTGATTGGAATCGACGAGATCTCGATTCGGAAAGGGCACACGTATCGTATTGTCGTCAGCGATTTAGTGCGTCGTCGGCCCATTTGGTTTGGAGGCGTGGATCGTTCGGAGGAGAGTATGAATCTGTTTTATGCTTGGCTGGGTGAGAAAAAGAGCCGGAAGATTCGGTGGGCCGTAATGGATATGTGGAAGCCGTTTCGCAACGCGACCCTCAATGCCCAGCACGCGCCACAAGCCGCAATTCTATTCGATAAATTTCATATCCTGCGCCACTTTTGGGGAAGGCGTTGGACGCGGTGCGTCAGTCGGAGTATGCACGGCTCACGGGACAAGACCGACGTTTTATCAATGGGCAGAAGTACACATTGCTTTCCCATCGGGCGAATCTGACGACAGCCGGTCGTCGGAGTCTGAACCTGTTGCTTGCGGCCAACAAACGGCTGAACACGGCATCCCTTCTCAAAGAAACCTTCGGACAGCTTTGGGATTACGAGAAAGAGGGTTGGGCGCGGCGTTTTTTTGAGCAGTGGAGCAAGGCACTCAAGTGGCAGCGTCTTGCGCCCTACGAAGCGTTTGCTGCAATGATTGATCGCCACTGGGATGGCATTGCGTCCTACTGCAAGCCTGAAAACAAAGTGGCGTTGGGTTTCGTGGCGGGTTTAAACAACAAGATACGAGTGATTCAGCACAGGGCTTACGGCATTCGGGACGAGGACTATTTACGCCTCAAGGTCTTAACATTTATGCTGGACCCCATTTAAATCGATGACGTTTACCCACTCACTTGGGAGAAGAGCCTATATAAAAAGGCTGGATTCCGGCCTTCGCCGGAATGACAAAACTTACTATTTTGAGACTTTTGACATAGTCTTCTGTGCGCGGAAATGACGATCCTCTGGTTAAAATGGGGTTGCATTTCTTCTACAGCGACCAACGGGAAGCTGTCACAACTCGCTGTGGCACGTTGCCACACTAATTCCGATACTGCATGAAGGTATCGTGGCTTTTGATCTTTGGAAGGTATTTTCTTGGGATTGCTTCGACTTTCGGATCGCGTAACGACAGTACAAAAACAGTCAATGACATCGCTTCATCATCAGAAAGGCCCCAGTTGGGCATAATGGTCGGAGGGGTGCGCTCTTTTGGGTCTTTCGCATTCATCGTGCCGGGAACAATTTTCTGGGGATCCTTGAAATGCTCAAACTCCCATGCCTTCATCGTATGCTCATGAGACTTCATCTTTGAGAAATCATGCACCAGATAAAACGCGAGCTCCGTCTTGCTGCCCATTGCAGAAAGCTCCGGTGCCATCGTTGCCACCGTGCCCAATTGGTTAATGGTATGACAAGCCCCGCAACCTAACTCGCGCGCAAGGGAAATTCCCTTCATGAGTTCTGGCACCTCCGGCCAATAAAGATTTTCCGCATACAGATCATAATGACACCGGGTGCAGGCGGCTTGAACCGTCGGCTTCGTCTTTAACTGACGATCCAGATGGTGAACAACACCATGGGTTTGCTCAACAGTTAAGGCTTGTCCATCTCCATCATGACAAACTGTACAGCCTACCTTCTCAAACGGGTGCTTCGACATATATCCTGTCAAATTGGGATGGGTCGTATACGGCTGAGGCTCCTTCTCGAAGGCGGGATTACTAACGCCAGCATGACAGGTCGTACACCGGTCGGTGCGATTGAGAACCCCATTCCATATCTGCGTCACGCGAAGCGGCGTTTCTGCAATCTCCGGCTTATTCATGACCTTCGCCAATTTCTCGTTATAGGTTTCCTGATACCCTTTCCACTCGGCATTGATATCACGATAGGCAAAAACGCCAATCATAAACAAAATGGAAAAACTTAAAATGGCAAATAAAAAATCTTTTAACATAGCAATAATATTAAGAAATCAAACCACCCCCACCCCTATACTAAGGAGGGGATTAAAATATCTATCTCTTATTGATCTTATCGTCCTTAAACGATTTCTCCAGCCACATTGCAAGGACGACAAAAATAAGCGTACAAACGGCAGTTCCAATTACTAAAAAAATCGTAATACCTAACCGATATGGGTAACCCCAAATATCATCCATATATTTCTATAGCCTTCTGCCCTTGGGTTATATCTTAAACCAAGGGGTGACCAACACATACTTAATGTTAAAAATGAGCCGCAAAAACATCTTGAGCGGCACGCCACACATCGATAGGAATAAAAACATCACCAAGTTATACCGAATCAACCCCAATCTACTATAAAATTTGCGAAGGAACAAAAATGGAATCGTAAATCCAACGGCATAATATCCAAGGAACAAGAGCCACGTTATTAGGTTGGAGACGGTCATCCCGTAGCGCTCCCCTAGCTGAAGAATCGGGACATCTGGAAAACCAAATGTCTCTTGAAGAATCAGCTCAAGGTCAATGAGCTTGACTGCGGTGACTGACATATGAATCGTCCAATCCGACCATGGCCAATACCAAGACCAGTCCAATCCCCTAGACCAAACGCCAATCACAATCAGAATATACCAAAGTCCTAAACCAAACGAAAATCCCAACACAGAAAACTTCCGCTCTGAAAAGGTGTAGTACCCTTTTCCATTTGGATTTGTATCCACATAAGGGATAACAATCAACCCGACAATAATCATGCTGGGAAGGACGACCCCCGCAAGCCATGGATCAAAATAAACCAAAAGTTCCTGAAGTCCTAAGAAGTACCATGGGGCCTTTGTTGGATTGGGTGTTGTATCTGCACTCGCCAACTCCTCAAGCGGTGCGGGAGAGATTAGGGAAAGAAATAAAAGAACGGCTGTTCCAAGTAATATACAAATCAGCTCAATATAAACCAAGTTTGGCCAAACCAAGACCGTATCTTCAGGAGAACGCGTCTCATCCGCCTTTTTTTTAATCTGTTCTGAAAGGTTCATTTATAACGGCCCGGAGAAGCCATCCTTTCGAATACGCCAAAAGTGAATCGCCATCAAAACAGCCGAAACCAATGGCAGGGCAAGGCAATGTAACACATAGAAGCGTAAAAGTGCCGACTGTCCAACCACGGTTCCACCCAACAAGACAAAGCTAATATCATTTTCTCGAGTCATACCCATTTCAGGCCCAAACGGCCCTGCATTGCCCAGTAGAGGACTGGCCTCAGCCATCTTACTACCAACGGTAACGGCCCAAAGGGCCAGCTGATCCCAAGGAAGAAGATAACCTGTCCAACTAAGCACAAGCGTTAAGACCAATAACAACACACCCACCACCCAGTTAAATTCACGCGGAGGTTTATAAGAGCCGGTTAAAAAGACTCGCGTCATGTGGAGCCAGACCGATAATACCATTGCGTGTGCGGCCCATCGGTGCATATTTCTAAAAAGAGAACCAAAGTAAACAACCGTTCCCAAATCTTTAATATCATTATAGGCACGCCGAGTGTCTGGAACATAATAGAACATCAAAAACACACCAGTGATGGCCAACATTACAAAAAAGAAAAAGGTCAATCCACCAAGACACCATGTAAAACGAATCTTCAGTGCCCCACGCCGAATACGGACAGGATGCAAATGCAGCACCACACTGCTGAACATGACCAATGCGCGGTTGGCATCAGTCCTTGGAAATCCATGACGAAAGACTGACCGATAAACCTGATTGTCTGTCAGTAGCGTAATAATCTTTTCAAGAATTTCTTTCATATTCAGTATGACCTATTCTATTCCAACCGCCCCAACGAGGACGGTCATTTCCGCTTGGGCGGGTTGCCGCCCCACCTATATCTTCAAGAAAAAGGGATCGACCTCTCGAATCGCAGTTGCGACCATTAACCCTTCAGCCGTCCCCTTCGGATCAGGATCCTGTCGCTGATTAAAATTAACCACAATCTGGCCATCCACTGGATCAAGAGCAACCCCAGACCGCCATAATGGCCTCGGTGCCGGGCCTCCTCGGACATTGCCATCCATATCGTAGATCGAGCCATGACAGGGACATCGAAAGCGATGCTGATCCGGAAACCAGTTTGGGGTACAACCCAAATGCCGACAAATGCCGATTAAAACATACATCCCGCGTTCATTCCGAACAACCCAGATTTGACGCTCCTTCATTAGACGGGTATCCACACCCACGCCATAGTCAGACGGAACCCCAATTTTAAAAATAGAGGAAGGCTCATACACGACGTTGGGGATCATATATTTTAGCGTCGCAATCCCCGTTCCGCCAAAAGACGCGGCAATTCCGCCCCATCCTGCACATTGCCCAACCATTGTCAGAAACTTCCTCCGGCTTAAATCTTTATCTTTTGAATCGTCAGCCATAAAACCTTTTTACTTCTTTTTATGTTTTTCCTTTTTCTCTTTTTCTATCGGCTTTTTATTTTTCTTTATTAGAAAAAAAACTGCAGAAGCCGCTAACAACACCCCGCCCGCTGCCCACCCATAAGGGATTGGACTTTCTTTTCCCGGCGCACCAAAGTCAACATCTCCCCTGCGCGATGAGAACTTATCTTCCGGATCAAATGCAAGAACAACCTTCTTGACTTCTTTATCAACGGTAACAAGCACCTCTTCACCTACATTTTCATTATGTAGGTGAAACATAACCTCATAATATCCAGCCGAAGTCGTCTTCACCAAATGTTTCTGTCCGCCCTTGTGCTGAAGGCTGACACTCACACCCGGCCTTACATCCCCCTTCGTATCTCTAACAAAACCGGAAACCGTATACCGATGATCGGCCTCATGTGTTGCAAACCCCTCTACTGCCCACCCAATCAAAAAAAGTAAAAAGAAGAAAATTCTCATGGTGAGGCAATTTAACTATGCCCCTCCCGCCTTCTTCCCCTCAGGAGGCCCATCTGCAGGAGCCTTTAGCGTTGACAGATATAGTGTAATGGCCAACACATCTTGATCTCGAATCTGAAAGTTTGGCATCTTGGTATCTGGCTTAATCGCCTGCGGATTTTTAATCCAATTAAACACATACTCCGGTCTCAGACGAAAACCAACACGAGATAAAGGAGGTCCAACCTGGCCTCCAACACCATTCACCGCATGGCAACTATTACAACCATATTTCTTCTCAAAAAGCCGCTCTCCAGTCTGAACCAATTTTGCCTTTACGGCTTCTGGGTCTATTGGCTGGCCATCTTCACCCATCTCAACTGGGATTTCAATCTTCTTGACCCGAGAAGTCGGATGTTTCGTCCGCTCTTTCTTTGCATCAGCAGGAACAACTACTTTGGGTTTGTCATTTTTATGAAGGGTTCTCATATAAGCAACAAGAGCCCATCGTTCCTGATCCGAAAGTACTCCACCAAACGGAGGCATAAATGATGACTTCCCAATCCCGCGTCCTCCTTGAGTCACCGCCTCAAAAAGCTCTTCATTGGTTCGCCCAGCCATGTACGGCTCTCCACCATCGGTATGATCCCTCGGCTTTGGGTCTAAGTTGACGGCGTTAAATCCATTCCCATTCCCCTTTTCACCGTGACAGTGGACACAATAATAACCGTAGGTCTTTTTCCCTTCCTTAACCAATGGATCACCAAACATGCAGGAGGAAAGCCCTCCTGCCACAAAAACCACTGCGGCAATAACCCCAACAATTCCTTTACGCATTTTTATCAGACTTCACTTTTTTAATGACGAAAAACTCAAAACCCAACGCAAGGAGAATCATCCCCAGCGTATAGGCATACGCCTCTTTTGGAATTTCTTTCTCAATGACCAAAAAGAACCAAGAGGAGATAGCCCGCTGAAACCCAACCTCTCCATTCGTCCCTTCCCATGCATGAAATGCAATCGGAACGGGTTTACCCGCTTCAATAGAGGTCACGCTTGTGGGATCTTCAGAAATCAAAGGCCTTTTGATAACAACTTTCCACTGGCCATCCTTAAAAACCCCTTTTCCTAGCACATTTTGAATCTTTGTCGCTTCAGGAAGTTTCTTATGCCCTTTTGAAATCAACATCTCAACCGGAGATTTCTTGGAGGCATCTTCGTTCCAATCGGCCTTCCACATCCAAAGATTCACCGGCTTATCCTGAGACCCTGCGACAAAATGGGGCAACTCTGGACTATTCGGAATCTTTACTGCCATCTGAACCGCAACGGCATCCCGGTAGCCCGTTGGCCGATTTTCCGCTGGATATAAAACAGGATAGGTTGTATACCCGGGCGTTCCCGGAACAGGCGGCGCAGGAGGCTCTTGATGGGACGTATTGGCTCTCCGATCATCCCATGTTAAATGGAACGCAATATCCTTGTCATTATAGACGACACGAACCGTCATCATATCAACCGCAGGGGTCTGCATCCGAGGCGGAACCGTCACCTGCCCACTCATTAGAACATCAATCGCATCAACACCCTTCCAAAATGGATCATCCGGATTCACTGGAACTTCGCTTGAGACTTTCTTTGGCTTAATATCCGACTTCGTTGCCGGTGTAAACTCTTTTTGGAGGGACCGCACAAAGTGAGCCACATCCCACCGCTCTGCATCGGTTAATGTTGTCCCAAACGAAGGCATTCCGCTCGC
>JBBTNS010000067.1:0-1945 GCA_038067655.1 Nitrospirota bacterium | reverse complement strand
GTTGTGTCTAAAGACCCTCTCGGAGATTCACAATAAGCAATTTTAAGGTGGCTGCCATTCAGCTTTGTTCAAGCGACGAGGTCAGGGAGAACATTGAATCAGCCAGCCGTCTCATTCGTCTTGCCAGTCACGAACAGCCGCATCTGATTGCTACGCCGGAAATGACTTCACTGATTGATCGGAAGCCGGGCGCACTACTTGCCAAGTCAAAAGTAGAGAAAGACGATGAAGCCCTGGCCGCTTTCCAAGCGCTTGCCGCTAAGCTTCATGTATGGCTTTTGATCGGGTCATTGCCCATTCGAGTTAGCCAAGAAAAATGCGTTAATCGAAGTTATTTAATCTCTCCGCAAGGGAAAATTGCCTCGCGATATGATAAGATTCACCTGTTTGACGTAGACTTCGGTAACGGGGAGACCTATTGCGAGTCCAACGATTATATCCCGGGGGATAAGGCGGTATTGGCTAATCTACTCCATGTCAGGCTTGGCATGACAATCTGTTACGATTTGCGGTTTCCGCATTTGTATCGAGCGATGGCAAAAGCCGGTGCAGAGATATTGATGGTGCCAGCCGCTTTTACACGAATCACAGGGGAAGCCCATTGGCATTCACTGCTTCGGGCACGCGCAATCGAAACCGGCTGCTTCGTCATTGCACCAGCCCAAGGCGGTATTCATGTCGGAGGCTGTGAGACATTTGGTCATTCGTTAATTGTCGGGCCATGGGGTCAAGTCCTTGCGGAAGGGGGTATTGATCCCGGGGTGATTCATGCGACGCTGGATTTGGATCAAGTCGCGGAAGCCAGGAGGAAAATTCCGGCGATGAAACACGACCGTCAATTTGTTTTATCGGAAGCGGGTGGAAATGACAGTCAGGGAGTGAGGGATTAAAGGGACATGCTGATGGATTGGCTTTCAAATCGGTTTGAACTTTCTCGATCTTTTAATGCAAACAACATTCAGCCGATGGAAGGTTTACGCGGTTTTGCTGTTTTTCTCGTCTTTCTGGTCCATTATGTTACGATTGCGGGAGCATGGGTGTCGAAGGAATCCGAAAGTTATGCAATTGCCCTTGCATTGCAAAGTGTGAGTTATAGTGGAGTAGACTTATTTTTTGTTCTGAGCGGCTATCTCATTTACGGCTCTTTGATTTCTCGGGAGAGCACACATTTTTTTAGATTTATATGGAGGCGCATTCAGCGAATTTACCCCACCTTTATTTTTGTCTTCATTCTTTATATTATTCTTTCATGGGTCTTTCCGTCAGAGAGCAAGGTTCCAGAGGCTCCCACAGCGGGACTGATCTATCTGGCTCAAAATTTTTTCTTATTGCCCGGTCTCTTCCCAATTAAACCCATGATTGATGTTGCTTGGTCATTGAGTTATGAGATGCTCTATTATTTTGTCATTCCACTCATTATTACACTCTTTAAGCTGAGGGATTACGCCCCGATTTGGCGTGTCACTTTTTTTATAGCGCTATCCATTATCATCTCGGTATGTACAACAATCATGGGCGGCAGTCCCAGAATCATTATGTTTATCTCTGGAATTTTGCTCTATGAGGCAATGGGTCATCATCGTATTCCCACACCGCAAAGTTCTATTGGTCTGTTGGCACTAATCGTCGGATTGCTTGCGCTTGTGCCTCATGCGGAAAGACCTGAGTCGCTTGTCGTTGACGTCTATATTCTTTTTCTGACATTTTTTATTCTTTGTTTAGCCTGTTTTCGAAATCCCAGGTCATGGTTATCATGTTTAGTTGCTTGGACACCGTTACGCTGGCTTGGCAACATGAGTTATTCTTATTATTTGTTGCACGGATTAGCATTAAAGGCGCTGTTTCTTGTTCTCTCGGTTGTGATACCCATGACAATCTATGGTGACTGGTTTTTTTGGGTTTTACTACCGATGATGTTTGGATTAACACTGATTCCTTCGGCCGT
>JBBTNS010000066.1:0-8006 GCA_038067655.1 Nitrospirota bacterium | reverse complement strand
ATGGCCTTGAAACCAGAATGAAGGCTGTGGTACATTGCTCTGTCGGAAATGTGAATTTGGTTTTCTGAAGTGGGCGCGACAATGCCCACTTTTTTTAAGTAGGTTTTGCTGGGAGTTTGATCATGAATCGTGACTTAATAGCAGTCATCGCACAGATGCAGCGTGAAAAAGGGATTAAGGCCGAAAAGATTATTGCTGCAGTGGAATCGGCCTTGCTGTCCGCCGCTCGGAAAAAATATGATGGTGCGGACAATATCAAAGTAACCCTCGATCCTCAAACGGGAGAGATTGAAGCGGTCATTCTGAAGAAAATTGTCGAAGAAGTGGTCAACCCTCGCGCAGAAATGTCGCTCTCAGACGCTAAAAAAATGGATGAGACGGCGGAGGTCGGAGACGAACTTGGCATCTTGCTGGAGATGGAAGATTTAGGCAGAATCTCCGCGCAAACGGCACGGCAGGTTATTTTCCAGAAGGTACGCGAAGCCGAATGGGAAGCGGTTCATAAAGAATATTTCTCCCGTATTGGCGAGGTGATGAGCGGGCTAATTGTGGGACAGGAACGTCGTAATTATATTGTTGATTTGGGAAAGGCCGAAGCACTCCTTCCCATGTCTGAGCAGGTTGTGGGAGAGACCTATCGGCGCGGCGATCGCATTCGGGCGTATCTATTGGATGTAAAGCCCGCAGCACAAGGCCCCCAAATTATTCTCTCGCGCGCGCACCCTCAGTTTGTCGTCAAACTGTTTGAGATGGAAGTCCCCGAAGTGTCCGAAGGGCTGGTACAAATTAAGAATGCTGTCCGAGAAGCAGGGGATCGAACGAAAATTTGCGTTTTCTCAAAAGACCCGAAGGTTGATCCGGTCGGTGCTTGCGTCGGGGTCCGTGGCTCTCGCGTCCAGGCCGTCGTTCGTGAATTACGCGGTGAAAAAGTGGATATCATTACATGGACCGAGGATCCTAGAAGTTTTATTGGTGAGGCATTAAGTCCCGCCGTCATCGAACGGGTGGGTGTCAACGAAGCGGAAAAGTCGGCCATGGTGGTTGTTTCTGAGTTGCAGCTTTCTTTGGCGATTGGGAAAAGAGGGCAAAATGTCCGATTGGCCTCTCGGTTAACCGGTTGGAAAATAGATATTATTAACCAAACCGAATACGAAAAGGAGCGCGCCAAAGAGCAGGCACAGAGTATATCTGATGCAATCTCTCATGAGCAAAAAGCACTCGATGCGACTATTACGTCTGACACTAATGTAGCCTCTGATGCGGTTGCCCCATCGGATACTGCGGTAGTTCCTGCTGATTCCGCTGTATCAGCAGTTGTGGAAACAACAAAATAGGGGCGACTAGATCTATCTCCATTATGAAGGTTCATGAACTTGCAAAACAATTAGGCGTTACCTCAAAGGATCTGCAGCCCGCGATAGAGCACCTAGGGATCACGACTGCGCCGCATCATCTTTCTATGCTGACACAGACAGAATCCGAGGCGATACAAAACTATTTGAGTAAAAAACAAAAAACGGTGGAAGATGCGGCCCCCGTCAAAAAAGTGACCGTTGTTGCCGCGCTACTGCACACAGCTGCCGTCCCGCCACGAACGACTGTTGTTCCACCTAAATTGGCGAAGACGGTGAAGGTTAAGGCCGAACCCGAACCTCCCCCGTCTCCTGAAAAAAAAACGTTTATTCTTGTAAAAAAGAAACAGCCGCCAGTAGAGCCAGCACCAGCGACTCCGCCGGTTGTTGTTCCAGAAATCCTTATTCCTCCGCCACTTCCTGTTGCCGTTTTGCCTGTTACAACACCTATTATTAAAGACGAACCTGCTCCGCAGGTGATACCGCTTTCAACTGTTATCGTGTCGCCCTCTCCAAGCAGTGCTATCAAGGAACCTCCTGCTGCCCCTGCTATTACGGCTCAAAAAACATTACCAGAAAAGGTAGTTGAGCAGGAGAAAAAAAAGAGCCCGGTGGATCTGCTCAAGCCGGATTTAAAAAAGAATGCTATTGTAAAGGGGAAAGAGAAGATAAAGCGAACCCCCTTTGCACCTTGGAACCCAAAGGTCCTTTCCGGTGATGTTGCTGCAGGAGACTCCAGAAAATGGCAAGATTTTAGGCCGTCACACAAAAGGGCCGATCATCGAGGTGGTGGTCAGAGGGCCATTGAAACCCCAGAGGCAACCAAACCGCGGCGCAAGCTAATTAAACTCTATGACGGTCTAACACTCAAGGAATTCTCAGAGTTGGTTGGACAGCGGGTGCCTATCATTATCTCAAAACTGATGCAGTTGGGAAAGATTATGACGATCAACCAGCCCATTGGAATGGAAGAGGCTCTTTTGCTTGCCGAAGAATTTGGCGTTCCCGCAGAGATCACTTCTGATAAGTCCGAGGAGGAGATTTTAAGGCCGGCTTCCCCGTCTGATATAGATGATCCTTCGCGCCTGACTAAACGTCCCCCGGTGGTCACGATTATGGGGCATGTGGATCACGGGAAAACCTCTCTTTTGGATGCGATTCGTCAGACCAAAGTCGTCGAAGGCGAAGCCGGGGGCATCACACAGCATATCGGGGCCTACACGGTTACCGTACACGATACTGCAGTTACGTTTATTGATACACCGGGGCATGAGGCCTTTACGGCCATGCGTGCGCGGGGAGCGAAAGTCACTGATATCGTCATCCTGGTTGTTTCAGCGGATGACGGGGTCATGCCTCAAACGATTGAGGCGATTAACCATGCCAAGGCGGCCAATGTGCCGATTATTGTTGCGATTAATAAAATTGACAAGCCGGAAGCCAATCCAGACCGGGTTAAGACTTCGCTGACCGAGTACGAGCTCATTCCGGAAGCATGGGGCGGCAAGACTATTTTTGCAGAAATATCGGCAAAAAAGAAGATTGGGCTGGCTCATTTATTGGAAATGATTCTATTGCAGGCTGAGGTGTTGGAGTTAAGGGGAAATCCTGATAAGCCGATGGGCGGGGTGGTTATTGAGGCCAAGTTAGATCGAGGACGAGGCCCGGTTGCAACCGTTTTGGTTCAGGAAGGAACGCTTAAAGTCGGCGATGCCTTTGTCGCGGGAACGCAATACGGCCGGGTGCGCGCATTGATTGACGATATGGGCGCGAAGGTGAAAGAGGCAGGGCTTGCCATGCCAGTTGAGGTGATCGGGTTTGACGGGGTCCCGGCAGCAGGTGATACTTTTTTTGTAACTCTCGATGAACGGGTTGCAAAAGATGTTGCGCAAGACCGAATGCACCGCCAACGGTTGGTGGAGCTTGCGCACACCCCGCGTGTCACACTCACCGATTTTTACAACAAAGTTAAAGAAGGAGCCGTCAAGGAGCTGCGGCTGGTCATTAAGGCCGATGTGCAAGGTTCCGCAGGCGCGCTCTCTGAATCTATTGAGAAACTTTCTACTGCAGCGGTCAAGGTTCGAGTCATTCATAAGGGGGTGGGTCGCATTACCGAATCGGATGTGCTACTCGCCTCTGCCTCCGAGGCGATTGTAATTGGATTTAATGTCCGCCCGGACTCCATTTCGTCTGCGTTGGCGGAGCAAGAGCAGGTGGATGTCCGCACCTATAGTATTATCTACGATGCGATTGCCGATGTGAAGGCCGCGATGGAAGGGCTGTTGGATCCGACTTTCAAAGAAAAGATTTTGGGCCGTGCTGAGGTCCGAAAGACGTTCCAATTGCCAAAGGCGGGGGTCATCTCTGGTTGTTATGTCACGAGCGGTACGATTGTAAGGGGCGGAACCAAGGCGCGTGTCTTGAGAGACAGCATTGTTGTCTATGAAGGAAAACTCTCCTCGCTTCGCCGTTTTAAGGACGACGTAAAAGAGGCCCAGACAGGTTTTGAGTGTGGTATTGGTATCGAAAATTTCAATGACATGAAACCGGGCGATATCATTGAAGTGTATACTGAAGAAGCAGTTGCAGCTAAGTTATAGTGGGGATGCCCCCACAGGCGTAATGAGCCACCACGTTATGGTGTCTAAAACAAGGCCCTCTCCTTGCCAAGGGTAGGCTGGGTATGGATTATAAGCGAACGGATCGTGTCGGCGACCAAATTAAAATGGAAGTGGCCGATATTCTTTCAAAAAAGGTAAAAGACCCGCGCGTCTCGTGGGTGACTATTTTATCCGTGGATGTCGCGCCTGATCTATCACACGCGAAAGTTTTTATCAGCGTGCAGAAGGACGAGAAAGCAACACTTTTTGGATTAAAAAAGGCGTCTGGATTTATCCGTTCGGAGTTAGCAAGGAGATTGCCCCTAAAGCGGGTTCCAGATTTGCGGTTTATAACCGACCGTTCGATAGAGTCCACATCGCGGCTTTTGGGTTTATTAGAAGATATCGGCGCCCAGTATAAAAAAGAGGAAGAAGGAACGCCTGGGGAACAGAATATAAAGGACGATGGAGAGACCTTGCCACCCCTGCCCCTCCTAAAATAGGCGGGGATTTTAGGATTTAGGTTTTTTACTCCCCTCCTTAGCTAAGGAGGGGTAGGGGTGGTTGGGGGGTATTGAAATTATGTTGACAGAAGGAGTTATTAACATTGATAAGCCAGCCGAATGGACATCGCACGATGTTGTGGCAAAGCTGCGTTCTGTTTTAAAAATGAAGCGAGTGGGACACACCGGAACGCTCGACCCTATGGCAACCGGTGTCTTACTCATCTGTTTTGGGCCGGCAACAAAAATGAGTGATTTACTGATGAATAGCGAAAAGGAGTACGAGGTCACATTGCGATTGGGTGAAGACACCGATACCCAAGATGCAACCGGAAAGGTCTTGCGATCCTGTACGCCGCCCTCTTTTTCAACACAAACACTGGAAGAAACATTGTCCACCTTTGTCGGAACGATCTCTCAAATGCCGCCGATCTATTCGGCTAAAAAAATAGGCGGGGTTCCCCTTTATAAGTTGGCAAGAAAAGGGTTGGATATCGAAAGAGAGCCACGAGAAATCACCATCAAGGGAATTCGTCTGGATAAAGTACAGGGGAACGATTTGTTTTTGACAGTTTCCTGCTCAAAGGGAACGTATGTTCGTACGCTTTGTTCGGATATTGGCAAGAAACTTTCGGTCTTTGGTCATGCCCGTGCCATTCGACGAACGCGTTCGGGTTATTTCTCGATCACGTCGGCCATTGCACTCACTACATTTATAGAACTGCATGCCAAAGGGGAGTGGGAAAATCAGGTTGTTTCGATAAGGGACCTAAAGACATTTTACCCCAATACTTGTTTTAATGGGTTAGGGGGGGCTACAATGGGGGGCGATGGGGTTGCCCCTTTGCAAAAGGAGAGAAGTTATGCTTAAAGAAAAACAAGATTTAATGAAGAAGTATGCTACACATGAGACGGACACCGGATCGCCGGAAGTGCAGATCGCACTTTTGACCAATCGGATCGTGACCCTTGCAGACCATTTTGACATACATAAAAAGGATCATCACTCTCGGCTGGGTCTGCTGCAAATGGTCAACCGACGTAGAAAACTATTGGACTATCTGAAAAAATCGGATGTCACGCGCTACCAAACCGTTGTAAAACGCCTCGGCCTCCGAAAATAGTGGGGGCACCCCCCCACGGGCGTAATGAGCCGCCACGTTGTGACATCTGTTAGGATTGCGTTATTGGGCGAATCCTCCCCTATCAAGGGGAGGCAAGGTGGGGATGGGTTTTGTGCCCCTCTCCAAAGTAAGGAAACGGCCACAGGAATACAATCATAAAAGAATTGGTTTTGTCTGTTCTTTTTTTATTGTAGTTCTGTGTGTCGTATTATAAATAAACAGAGCAATGCGCTCGAAAGGAAATAAGAATGACACATCGTGTTGAGACAGAAATTGCTGGAAAGAAGATTATTTTAGAAACAGGCCGCGTCGGTCGTCAGGCAGACTGCGCCGTTTGGGTTGAGTGTGGAGAGACCGTTGTCCTCGTCACAGCCGTCGCTTCAAGTAAGCTTGGAATGTGGCCGGATCAATTGCCTCTGACGGTTGATTATCAGGAAAAATCGTATGCTGCTGGAAAGATTCCGGGCGGTTTCTTCAAACGAGAAGGCCGGCCTTCGGAAAAAGAGGTGCTAGGCTGTCGGATTATTGATCGAAGCATCCGCCCCCTTTTCCCAAAAAATTGGTTTTTTGAAACACAAATTACGGCCTCGGTTCTCTCCTCCGATCAAAACGGCACGGCCGAGGTGTTGGCGGTGATCGGCGCATCCACCGCGTTGACCCTTTCTAGTGTTCCCTTTCATGGGCCGGTTGGCGCAGTGAGAGTCGGCCGCATCAATGGCCAGTTGGTCATTAATCCTTCTATTGCGGATATGAAAACGAGCGACCTCAATATTTTGGTTGCAGGGACTGAAACTTTCGTAACGATGTTGGAATGCGAATCGAAGGAACTTTCTGAGGATGTTGTGGGTGATGCGGTTGCTTTTGGACAGCAGGCCCTTTTGGGCGTGATTGCCGTTCAAAAACAGATGCAATCTGAGTTGGGCAAAGTAAAGCGCGAAGGATCGGTCTCAAAAAGAGACGAAGCACTTGTTGCACAAATCAAACCGGAGATGGAAATCGGTGTTCAAAAGGCACTGTTAATCGTGGGCAAGGCGGAAAGGCAAGCCGCGTTTGACCTTATTTTATCGGAGCAAGTTGAAAAGATAAAACAAGCCGACCCGACAAAGGATCGCTCAGGCGAGGTTTCTTCCATTTTTAAAGAGGTGGAAAAGGAGCAGATTCGCCGGAAGATTTTAGATCAAAAGGTTCGGGCTGATGGTCGCGGCATTCGTGATATTCGACAGATTACCTGTGAGGTGGGTGTTTTACCGCGCGTCCATGGATCGGCACTCTTCACACGCGGAGAGACTCAGAGTTTATCTGTATTGACGCTGGGAGCAACCGATGATGAGCAACGGGTCGAGACGCTGGAAGGGGAGATTCGAAAAGGCTTTATGCTCCATTATAACTTTCCGCCATTCTCTGTTGGTGAAGCCCGGTCACTTCGATCTCCGGGACGCCGAGAGATTGGGCATGGCGCCTTAGCCGAACGGGCATTAAAGCCTGTCATCCCAACAAAAGAGCAGTTCTCCTATACATTGCGATTGGTCTCTGAAATTTTGGAATCAAACGGCTCCTCCTCCATGGCGACGGTTTGCGGTGGGACATTGGCGTTGATGGATGCAGGGGTTCCAATTCTGCGTCCCGTGGCCGGGGTGGCAATGGGATTGGTGAAAGAGGGCGATTCCTTTGAGATTCTCTCTGATATTTCCGGATTGGAAGATAATCTGGGAGATATGGATTTTAAAGTTGCCGGAACGGAAGTAGGCATTACGGCCATTCAATTGGATATCAAGATCAAAGGCATGGGACTGGATCTTTTAAGGCGGGCATTGGCACAGGCGAAAGAGGAGCGGTTCCGAATTTTGGCCGAGATGAAAAAAGCGATTGAAGCGCCTCGTTCGGAGCTTTCGACTTATGCGCCGCGCGTTGTTACGGTGAAGGTTCGGCCAGAGAAAGTTGGTGCGGTGATTGGGCCGAGCGGGAAAAACGTGAAGGGTATTATTGAAAAAACCGGCGTGAAGATTGATATATCGGATGACGGAACAATTCGTGTGGCCTCCGCAAATTCAGAAGCCGTTCAGACCGCGATTGAAATGATCAAGGCCCTCGGCGAGGATGTGGAAGTTGGCAAAACTTACACCGGCAAAGTCGTTCGAATTATGGATTTTGGCGCGTTTGTTGAATTAAAGCGCGGTGTAGATGGGTTGGTGCATATCTCCCAATTGGCACATGAGCGTGTGAACAAAGTAACCGATGTGGTCAAGGAAGGGGACGAGGTGACGGTCAAGGTTTTAGAGATTGACAAGATGGGTAAAATTCGTCTTTCTCGAAAAGAACTCTTGCCTAATCCGGGGGCTCCGAGCAGCGAGGGGTAATTCTGTAATATCAACAAACCACCCCTAACCCCTCCTCAACTGAGGAGGGGAATTTACACATAACGTAATG
>JBBTNS010000065.1:0-15536 GCA_038067655.1 Nitrospirota bacterium | reverse complement strand
CTCGCCAAGTTCGAAGACAATCTGTCATAGGCCAGACACAACTTTATTGACAAGTACCCCCCCCCGTATGCTGTGCCAAATCTTTTTAAACAATTTGTAACGATCGGAACGAAAGGAGATACAGGGATGAAGACAGCAAGATACAGTAGGATAAAAGGGGTGTTTCTTCTGGGATTTCTTATTGGGGCTTGCCTCCTCGCCACCGGCTGTGGTAGCGAAACATCAGGAACGTCGGGCGCCACCGCCATTGCAACGGGAGGCTATCACACCTGCGAGGTTTTGTCAGTCGGGACGGTGCAATGCTGGGGGTATAACGAGAGCGGCCAGTTGGGGAATGGCTCCACGACCCGGTCAAGCCTCCCCGTGCCGGTGAGCAATATCACCACCGCCATCGCTATTGCCGCAGGAGGTGACGCAGAAGACGGAGTCTCTCACACCTGCGCCCTGCTTTCGGGCGGGACCATCCAATGCTGGGGATCTAACAGCGACGGCCAGTTGGGAAACGGCTCCACGACCAATTCAAACGTCCCCGTGACGGTTTTGGGAATTCCCTAAATGGGTCGCTAACCGGACGGTCTAATCGAGGGCACGTTGCAACGTGCCCCTACCCTCCCGTGAATCCAAGAACAGTTTTATGTAAGGTACTCCCCAATGTCTAGACAAAATGCAATGGGGGTCATGCAATGGGGGTCAGGTCTTGAAATATAAGAAATAAGGCTCTTCAGCAGAATTTGTGGGTAAATAAAAAGGAGGAGAGAGAGATAAAATGGGAGGCTCTAGACTAGCAGATTCCATGGTAAAGTGCCTCCCCATTTGACTCAGGTTGAGAGCCTGAATGGATATCCGATTAAACTCCCCTCTATTAAGAGGGGCCGGGTGTGTTTGGCGGTATCTCGCAGCGGGGAACACACCCCTTGATCCCTCTTTTTAGAGGGGAAAAGATGGAAACTTAATCAAATGGGGAGGGACTATGAGTAAATTAGATTCTGAAGAGAAAGAGATTTTAAAAGCATTCGAATCAGCTCAGCTCAAACGTACAGAGGAGGCCGGTTACATGAGCAAACTGGACCGGCCGCTTAGGCGTTCCCTTCGATAACCCATCCGCTAAGGGGGTGGGCTGGACAGATGTATATTAAAAATACATAATGACATGTATGAGAACGACATTCATCGCGAAGGAGGATATCCTAAACCGATTTTTGAAAAGAAAGGATTGCGCTATCCGTGGAAATCATTTATTCACTCATTGATCTTTTTTTGCACCTTGATTTACATATTCAAACGATTTTTTCGGAATATGGCACGGGTATTTATCTTATCTTGTTTCTGATTATTTTCTGCGAGACGGGATTAGTCGTGATGCCATTTTTGCCGGGCGATTCTCTTTTGTTTGCGGCGGGCGCTCTTTTTGCGAGCGTCACTACGGAGCCCTCGTCGGTTTTGGGATTAACGATTCTGCTTTCCATTGCGGCGATTTTAGGGGACGCCGTCAATTACACCATTGGCGCACGGATGGGACAGCAGATTCTCTCAAGCGGGGGATGGCGATATCTGAATCGAGATCATCTTCACCGCGCGGAAGCGTTTTATAAAAAACATGGCGGAAAAACCATCATCATCGCTCGATTTCTCCCGATCGTCCGAACCTTTGCCCCATTTGTCGCCGGATGCGGAAAGATGGATTATCGGCGTTTTGCATCTTACAATATTATCGGCGGGATTGTTTGGGTCGCGCTTTTTATTTTTACCGGCTATTTTTTCGGAAATCTTCCAGTTGTAAAACAAAACTTTAAGCTGGTTATTCTCGCTATTATTATTCTTTCTATTCTTCCGGTCGTTATTGAATTTGCAAAAAAACGAGCGTGACGCTTCGCGCGAACCATCAACACCGGAGGCCGTAGGTTTTTAGAGATGCCCTTATCAAAGAAAACCGCTTTCTCGGATTTGTTCACGCGAGATTTTTCCATTCTTTTTCTCGCCCATTTTTTCTTTGCATCGGCGGTCTGGCCCTATGTTGTTTTCCCCGCCCACCTTTTGGCGCTCGGGGCCGACCCGTTTTTCCTCGGCATTTTTGCGGCAGGGGCTTCCCTTTCCAGCATTATCATTCGCCCCTTTGTTGGACATCAGATTGACCACAAGGGACGGCGCATCTATCTTTTAATCGGGGGAATCATTTTCCTCGCGACCCATTTTTTCTACTTATTGCCCAACCACTTAGGGGCTGGTCTTTTTG
The DNA here is from genome assembly GCA_038067655.1 of Nitrospirota bacterium. Taxonomy (GTDB): domain Bacteria; phylum Nitrospirota; class Nitrospiria; order SBBL01; family SBBA01; genus JACPZM01. The sequence continues at coordinate 13,303 of JBBTNS010000065.1, read as the reverse complement.
CTGTGCGCCTCTTGCATGGTCTTGGAACTGGAATACTCATGGCCACTTTTTTCACGCTGGGAGCGGATCTCTCTCCTCCCGACCGAAGGGTTTCCGGGATTGCCATTTTTGGAATATCGGGGCAATTGAGCGGTGCCATGAGCATTATTTTAGCGGAGAAAATCGTAGAGATTTGGGGGTTCCCTTATTTTTTTATTTTCTGCGCTGCGCTTTCTTTAATCTCACTGATTCTTTCTTGCTTCATCCGAGAAACAGTAAATGAAAAACCGGACTTTCCTTTGGAGCGGCTTTGGAAAAGGGCATTTTCTCCATCCCTCCGAATTCCGTTTTTGACTACCTTTTTATTCTCTTTGGGGATTACCTCGTATGTGGTCTTTTTAAAGCCGTACACAAAAACGCTTGGACTACCCCATGTCTCCTATTTCTTCCTGGCCTACACACTTTCCGCCATTACCGTTCGGCTCATCGGCCTTGATTATTGTGATCGTTACGGCCCCAAAGCGGTATTGTATCCCGCCTTATCTTCTTTGGTGTTGGGGATTCTTTTGATTATTATTTTACCGAGCACATTCGGCCTGATTGTGAGTGGCATTTTCTGCGGATTGGGTCATGGCTGGGTCTTCCCGGCGCTTTCCTCGATTGTGATTTCCCGTGGTGGCGAATCGCATCGTGGTGGATTTATGACCTTATACACGTTGGTATTTGATTTAGGCGCGTTGTTGGGGTCGCCGCTTCTGGGGCTATTGGTTAGGGGGGTCAGTTATACGGCAATTTATATTGCCGCCGCCGCATTGGTCTTGCTGGGTGTGATCTCTCTGCATTTCTTTGATGGCGAGTCTTCAACAACATAGTTATTAAAAAAAGTATACTTTGTAGCATACTTGAATTAACATATTGAATATGCTATTGTTTTTAAAAGGAGGAGAGAATGCCTCAGATTTCTTTGTACATTGATGAAAATACTTTAAAGAAAGTTGAAAATGCTGCTTTACGTCGGCATATGTCACTTTCAAAATGGGTTGTAGAGCAAATCCGACGGCAAGTTGCGCCCATTTACCCAAAAGAGTTCGAAAATCTGTTTGGGTCCATCACTGATGAGACATTCATGGAGCCAATAGAAATCAACCGTTATGTTGACATAGAACGATTTGATCTCTAAGCCCGTCCCTCATGTATTTTCTTGATACCAATACCTGTATTTACTATCTGAATGGGAAGTCTGAAAATATCAAGAAGCGGATTCTGCTCAACCCGCCTGATCACATCAAAATTCCATCCGTTGTAAAGGCGGAGTTGCTTCTTGGTGCATACAAAAGCAAAAAACGAGACCACAACATTGAAAAGATAGAAGCTTTCATGCAACCTTTTGAAATTGTTCCTTTTGATGATTGTATTTCCTATGAGTATGCAGGAATTCGGCAAGCGCTTGAAGCCATGGGGAAAATCGTTGGACCTAATGATTTATTGATTGCGGCGATTGTAAGATTTCACCAAGGTGTTTTAGTGACAAATAATATTCGAGAATTTGAAGTGATAGAAGGTTTAAAGCTTGAAAATTGGTTTTAAGGGCCTCATCATAGGGGATTTTTATTCGGAAGGCTCCCTAAAAATGCCGATGCAGCTGGTGTAGCCATGTAAAAATGTGGTATCGCCGACTGGGCCGATCTCGCCATTGCAGAAAAATCCACTCATTGGAACGAATCCCATGTGGGCATGAAAAAGCCGGGTGTCAAAATCAGGCTCGCCATAAAGATGCGTTCCTCGGCCTAAACAAGAAAAAATCAAGGCTCCCCTGGCTGACTTGGGCGGCTTTTCAATCTGATATTGGGAAAGATACCATTTTAAGTCTTCGGCAGAGGTCTCTTTGTCTCGCAAATGAAATTGCGCGCTTTGACCTTCTTGCAGCAAGGCACCGACCGAAATCGCCCCGTTTTTTGAATCGATTCCGATTAGATTCCGAATTAAAAAATCGCCGCGGGAAAGCGTTTCTTTGAACGGGGTCATGGCCAACCCAATAAAAAGGGAATGCTGCATCAGCTCGGCATCAGGCTCTGATAACGTTTCATAAAGATCTTGTAAGAATTCAGCAGGTTTCCGACCCTCTATTTCCAACAAAACATTTTTTTCAGATTGAGTCATTGAAAACGGACGACCAATCGGTCGGCATCCTTGCGCGATCAGCGGATCAATCGAAATATTCCCTGAAAGCGCCACGCCAATCATTCCAGATCGATACCGTATTTTATTAATAAAAAGACCGTTTTGCCCGGGCGACTGTGCGCCGCTGGCAAGCCCGCCAATCTTCACGGCAGCAGGATACGCGTAGTCCAAACCGGAAAGCACTTTTTCCACATCCATCGTAAAAGGATCAGCCAAAATAATAAAATCGCCATTTCCAAGATGCCCTTTGGTATCCGGCAGGGTCGTCGCGTCTGCGGCATTGGAAAAGCAGTTCTGCCATTTTCTGGGAGAATCATCCAAGCTGGGAAGCCCCGATTGATCGAGATGAAATGGCCTGATCGTTACACCCGGTAGCGATCCTGCCAGCAACGAAATTGCGGGGCGTCTTTCAATCTCGCGGGAACCTCCAATCACCCCGCCTGCGGAACAACCGACGAGAACGCGGCATCCTAGACGATCAGATAAGAGGGATGGCAGCGCGTCAAAGTCGTTTTGATAATAGGGCGAGACAAAAACAATCGCAAGGTCAATGTCTTCTGGAAGATCATTTCGGATGGATCGGGCGAGATCATCCAACGCTTCCGGGAGTGACCTGATTTCGGTTATTGCGGATGCCCACTTCATAAAGTGTCTGTAAAGTCCTATTAGGCGGGAGATTTGGGTTTGGAATAATCGGTTAAAATTTCAGTGGTGATCGTTTCTACCGTGGTATCGCTAATTCCTTCGGGAAAGACCATCTTTTCAATCTGTTTGACCATGCCGACGTCTTTAGCAAACCAATGTGTTGTTGTTCCAACAACGGCTATCTTTCTTTTATCTTTGGAGAGCTGAATCCAAACGGTCATTTTCCCTTCAAATTTAATCGCATCCTGAAAGGTTCCTGCAGAAGTTGAAATGGTCTCCATTGAAACGGCCGTTAAGTCGGCCAGGATATTGGCTTTTTCTTTGACACCGTCATGATCTAAATCAAGATCATAAGTGACCCCTGTTTTCTCAAGTTGCACGAATCGTTTTCCAAGAACAATGGGAAATGGGATCACGGGATAAGGAATGAGTTGCATCTCAAAGTCGGTCATCGGCTTTGAGCCAAAATAGGTAATGCCTGTCGCATCCTTTGCCAGATAACTTTCTACCATCTCTCGGCCTGACTGGTTTGACTCCCAAAGCACAACAACCGGTGTGCCCCGTTTTTTCGTTTTTCCTTTTATAATAGCTGTATTGGTGTAATCGGAGACGTGCTGTATTTGATCTGCGATCACACCGGTATACGTCCATTGGCGGCCGATATCAAATGGGAAATAGCGTTCAGGATCATCAACAATGACCTCTCCCTTTGCGCCGGTTAGCATGATGATAAAAGCAAAAAGGAAGAGTGCTGGGGAAGGCAGAACGCTTCGCGCGGCTACCCATAGTTTATCGTTCAAGGTCATAGATTATATTATACGACAAACAAAGAAAGATTAAAATATGCTCGTCAAGACCTCATCTGACAGTTCCGTTTTTTTCCTAGGGCGATCTATCGAGCATTGCATAACCGCCACGAACCCTCCGTCATCGGGATCAAGATACTGGCCCATCCCTTTATGGGGGCAGACGGTGGTGGCACACTGTTATCGGCAGGTGGCGATGTCGGTGGCGTCGGATTACCCAAAGTAAAAAAGAACGTGGCGCCGGCATTGACTTCCGACTCGGTCCAGACCCGGCCACCATGGCGATCAATAACATGACGAACAATGGTGAGCCCCAGGCCGGTTCCTTCGTACTCATCTGCCGGATGTAGCCGCTGGAACGGACTAAAAAGCTTGTCGAGATATTTTAAATCAAAACCAATCCCATTATCCTTTACAAAGAAAATCGGTTCGCCCCCAAGATCATTGCTCTGGCAATCCACATTGATTGTGGCTAATTCACGCAGGCGGCTGTACTTGAGCGCATTACTCAGTAGATTCACGAATACCTGCTTTAACATCACCGGGTCGGCCATGCAGACGGGTAAAGGGCAAATATTCATATTGATACGCCGCCCTTTCTGTTCGACGCTTAATTCTAAAAGCGCATCGTGGACAAGGTTGGCAATGTTCACCTCCTGCTTCTTGAGTGGCTGATAACTCAAACGCGCGAATGCCAGCAAATCCTGGATCAGTTGATCCATTTGCTGGGAGCGGCTTTTCATCATGCTTAAGTATTTCTGGGCTTCAGATGGCAGTTGGGCGGTATAGTCGGAAAGGAGTATATCCGCAAGGTTTTTGATGCCGCGCAGCGGGGCACGTAAATCATGAGAGGCTAAATGATTAAAGGTTTCAAGCCCCTTATTGGCGTGTTCCAGTTCGCTCACCTTTTCCGCCAATCTACCGTAGAGCACTTGGAGTTGTTCGGCCATATCATTAAAGGTTTTTCCCAGAAACCCTATTTCATCCTTACTCCTGACCTGAGTTCTCCTAGCAAAATGACCCAATTGTAAGTCCTGTGCAAGCCGTGTAAGGGCAACAATAGGCTCCGAGATGCTACCGGCAAGCACAAAAGAAACAATAATACAGAGCAAGATAGCCAAGACCATAATAAAAATATAGGCCTTTATCAGCCTGGTAACAGGGGCAAGTGCCTCACTTCGATCTATTTTGACTGCCAATCCCCAGCCTACGGAATCAATAAAACGAGTGGCTGCAAAAACGGACACTCCCCGGTAATCTTCAATCGTCTTATCTGTTAATATGGCATCTTCCCCTAAGACCGCAGAGAGGATAGGGTCGTCTATTTTGTCACTTGGGACAGCCCGCCGCAGGGCTGCCCCTGCGTCAAAACGCAAAGGGGTCAGAAAGAGGGCGCCGCCAGTAGCGTTCCTTTTTGCCAAAACAACCTCTCCTGTTTCCCCGAGTCCTGTGTAGTCTTCTGTTACGGCAACAATAGGGTCGGCGTTCACGACGATCTCCGCTACACCGATTACCCTGCCTTCAAGGATAATGGGTCCTACAAGACGCGCTCTTAAGATATTGTTTTTATCCTTAAATAGATCATATAAATAATGCGTTTTTTGTCCTAATACGAAATACCCCTCGTCTTGACGATGCTCCGAAACGACGGTCGGATGAGTGGAAACAATCACGTGCCCGGCCATGTTGATAATTGCAATCTGTTCCACTCCGGGCACGGAACCCTGCACGTCCGTAATCATCTTTACGATGCTTTCGTATTGATCGGGATTGGCCGTCTTTACATATTCAGAGAGGGCCATGCGAAGCTCTGTTTGGGAGGTAATCAATTTGGCCTGGTCCAGATAGCGATTCAGCGTTTCGTTCACGCGCTTCTCCTGCACGTCGGCCACAGCCATGAGTTGGCTGATGACGCGGCTTGTGATTTCCCTTTCCGCCCTTTGAAACGTCAATAACCCCACCAGCAATAGCGGGACAAAAGAAACGACTAAAAAGCAAATAAAAAATTTGTACTTAAGGGACATTGTTTATGATCTCTTTCGCCTCTGCCAAAATATTCTGAGGAATTTGAATGTCGAGTAAGTCCGCCGTCTTCTGATTGACGTAAATAAAAGGTCTTGTCACGGTGTCGGTTGTCAGTGATGCCGGCGTAGCGCCTTCTAAAATCAGCGCGGCCTTCTCACCGGCTTGCTTGCCAATTGCGTAAAGGTCGGCCACGGTACCCACGAGATCGCCATGGAGTGGGCCGGTGCTATTGCAAGAGAATGACGGCAGTTTGTTCTTATGTGCAAAGGCAATAATGGTCTTTTCTGCCTCACCCTGAACCAATGTGTCGCAGGCCGAGAAAAGGCTGTTAATTCCTTGCGACGCTTCAATCGCGCCGATCAATTCCGTCAGGTTTTTCCCCGCTATTTCAACAACTCGAATGCCAAAGGGGCGAGCCGCATCAGTCATCTCTTTTAGCTGAATGGTCGAATTGAGTTCGCCCATACGATGCACAAAACCAATGGAAGTGACGGTGGGTACAATATCTCGAAAGACGGCAAGCTGTTTCTCAACCGGCACCCAGTTGCGCGTCCCCACCAGGTTATTCCCCGAATTTTGCAGCGACTGGATCACCCCTGCCTCCACCGGATAGGTCACAATACTAAATACAATGGGCCGATCAGATATCTTCTCTTTGAGAATCAGCGTTCCAGGTGTTGTTTGTGAATAGACTAGGTCAACATGACGATCAATAAATAACTGGGCAATCTGCCTCTGTTTATTGCTGTCCGCATTGGCGGTTTCCAGGTAGTACGTCACATGGGTCCCTTCTTTATAGCCCGCTTCTACCAGGGCTTCTTTAAACCCTTGAACGTTTTGATCATAGGCTTGATTACCAAACGGTACCCACCTAGAAATGCCGATCTTAATCGGATCTTCTGCAGGCTGAATCAGGATCGGCGCAACAAAATCAACGCCCAACCCCAAAACGCCAACCACGCCCAGAATCAGCGCCCCCTTCCTTTTTGCCAAGCCCAGAAGTAAAGCCACGGACACTACCAACGCAAGAAAGAGCGGCGTTGTCATCTCGGCCATGCGGAAGAATGCCTTTTGCCTCTTGGCTATTTTGACTTGTTTTGTAATGCTTGAACGCTGGTATGTATTACTAAATTTATTCCAGGGATGGAGCCGTTCTTTTGTTGCCAGGTTATAGTAGTAGGCAATGGTTTCGTCTTTGTATTTGACCATTCTGCCCGTCACCGGCTCAATCCATAATTGTAGATAGGGATCCAGTTGAATACCGCGTGTTACACCCACCCCCGGTAAAAATTTTAGATTTTCCGTCTGGTCTATGTTGACGCCTTGATAGCGCGATTCATAGCGGTATACCGGCAGGCCAAAGAGATTTTCTTCACCCGCAAAAGTCATGAGGGCGGGGGCGTCATAATTGATATGCCAGTAGGTAAACGGCACACCCTTTTTGAGGTTTTTAGGCGCGAAGAGATGTCCGTTGCGGTTCTTATCTCCGAAGTTGGCCGTGTGTTGGCCGGTTTTGGGATGAATGCCATAGAGCCGCTCCACTGTAAAAATCTTTTCGCCGGTGACGGTTCGGACATCGAAGAGATTCTTAATAATCAATGTCCCCTGTTTTTGGTCTACGACTTCATATGAAAATTGTGTTACGGAGCGTTTTTCGCCCAAGAATTGTTGTTGGTTTTCGTCGTAAAAATTATCCAGTGAAAAAATGTCGGCCCGGTAGGAAAAATGATGGGGCAGTTTCGTGAGAGAGGGGGCAATCCACCACGGCCAAACAGCTGTGATAAGAAAAAGGCAGAAGGCTAATGAAAACCATGTCTTGTGGCGATTAAACCTGTCCATATAGCAATTATACCATGTCTCCCGCAAAATGCCATTTAGATTTTTTGCCTAGGGCGCCTTTTATTGACTTTGAGAATCGTGGCAGTGTAAAACAACATGGCCTCTTATGGAATATCAGACGAATGTCCTTTTCCGCTCTATTGAAACGCATTGATCCGTGGGTGAAGCTCAGTCAGTTTACCTACAAAATCCCGACGCACGGCAATTCCTTTTTTTACGCGACGGGCGGGGTGGCCTTTGTCGGCTTTGTCCTGATGATTGTGACGGGCATGATACTGACACAACTTTATGACCCCGCCCCAACCGCAGCCTACGAAAGTCTAAAGAAAATAGAGCAGATCGGCTGGGCGAGTTTTTTCCGCGCTATCCATTATTGGGTCGCGCAAGGGATCATTGTTCTCCTTTTGCTTCACATCGCTCGTATCTTCATTACGGGCGCTTATCAAAATCCGCGTCAGGTCACATGGTGGATCGGGGTCGCCCTGTTTGGAACGATGCTGATGGGCTCTTATTTTTCCGGCACGATTCTTAAATGGGACGAAGAAGGGGCTGATGCCCTTGCCCATTATAAAGTTGCGCTCCAATACCTGGGGCCGATTGGCGCTTTGATGACGGAATCCCTTCCCGGCTCAAATAATATGAATCTTAGGATTTTTGCTTCCCATATTGCCGTCTTTCCGATACTGATTATTTTTCTGGCCATCATTCATCTTTATTTGATTCACACTTTTAATCTTTCTCCGAGGCCGAAAGACCCATGGGCCGACTTACCGCAGGTTCCAGAGGATCAGATGAGTGCCCGATTTAATGAACATGCGGTTTGTATTTTCATCTACTCCGCGCTCTATTATGGGGCGTTGATTGCGATGGCTTTTTACTTTCGGGCGACTCTGGCTGCCGCACCCTCTGCCGATCATGCCGCGCTCAAACCGCCGTGGCCATTTCTTTGGATGTACGGATTTGAAAATATCTGGGGTGTCGTTGCCGTTTTATTTTGCTCCTTGGCTCTTTTTGGTTTTTTAGCGCTGGTACCGCTTTTGGATCGGAAACAAGACAGGAGATACGTAGCCAGAAAACCGATCCTGATTATGGGAGGAATTGTTGCATTCACATTGATCGCGCTTTCGATTCACGGTTACATCACGCCGGCTCAAACGCATGATGGACATTCACACGGGGAAGAATCTGTCCCTGGGTCTCCTGAAAATCATCCTCATTCGGAAAAAGAAGAGGATCATTCTCATCAGGAAATATTAGATGAACCCAATCCTAAATCAGAGACTAAACCCGATCATGCTCATCCAGAGGGGACAAAAGACCACCATAATTAATGTCGTGTTGCTGGATTTTAGATATCATGACAGGAAATAAAATATTAATTGTGGGGGCTGGTGCTATTGGCGGCTATTTCGGCGCCTGTCTTTGTCGTGCAGGGGCCGATATCACGTTCCTAGTTCGGCCTCAGACTTATCATAAAATCTCAATGGACGGACTGGTCATCAGAACGCCTCCAGGAGATTTTGTTGTCTATCCAAAAATGATCAAGGATGTTGCCGAGATTTCTTTTGTTGATCTCATTATTCTTGCCGTAAAACGCTACGATTTTCCGGAGGTGCTTCGTCAGATTGAACCGCTGGTCAAAGCCGGGGCAACGGTTTTAACACTTCAAAACGGGATTGATTCGGAAGAGGTCGCGCTTTCTTACTATGGACACGATTGCGTAGTGGCGGGCGTGGTCTATATTACTGCACGATTGTCCGAGCCGGGCGTTATTGAGCATTTCCGGCGCGGAACAATCTCATTGGGAGAGATCTCTGGCGAAAAAAGTGAACGGGCGCAGAATATTCATGCATTGATTACCAAAGCTGGCATTCCTTGCCATCTGACTTTGCAGATCATAAAGGAAAAGTGGGAGAAATTGTGCTGGAACGCCACTTTCAATCCGCTTTCGGTCATTTTAGACCATCCACTTTCTTTGGTTCTAAAATCAGATGATCTTTTGGAGATTGTTCGGCAGGGAATTCACGAAATTATTGCGGTCGCACAGACGGAGAAGATTCTAATTCATCCCGATATCATTGAGGATACCATCTCCGCAACGCATGCACTGCAGGCGCATCACACATCCATGTATGAGGATTACAAAAACGGAAACAAAACAGAGATCGAGTACTTCAATGGGGAGATTATCAAACGGGGTGAAAAATCCGGGGTTCCGACTCCCACGCACAAGATGCTTTATTCTCTGGTGAAGGGGTTAGAGCTAAGAAGAAGTTACGTCACAGATAAAGGGGGAGGGTCCGTGTAAGGGGCGATGCCATATGCGTCGCCCCCACTGATTCCCATTATAGACTGCGGTAGCAGTCGTTCTCGGAGTGGCCGGGCCACTTAAAAGTCGAAGTTTGCAGTTGCTTTTCCCTTTGCTGGGACATCCACCTCAACGGTCTTCAGTCCGAGTTTCGGATGAAACGCGGTGATTTGGTATTTGCCTGCTGGAACCTGATCCAGCGAGAATGTCCCATCATCGTTTACAACCGAATAATAGGGGTTCTCAACGGGCAGTGCCCAAGCGTTCATGTAGTTGTGCTGGTCGCATTCCACTTTCATGAAGGCACCCGGCTTCTTGAACCAAATCGGCTTTACCTTTTCGGTAATGGAAGCGCCCTTGGTCGGAACCGGCTTGTTAAAGATGGTGGTGCTCATGACCCCAACCATCGAATAACCGTGTGGGTTATGTAATATGCCCGCGACTGTTTTTGGATCAGAAGGATCGGCATCCTGATTGGTGACGGTGATGCCACCGGCTGTTTTATCGTTAAAGATCACGCCGACCGACTTAGACGGCCCGCCCTGGATCAAAAACTGACACTTCTCTGCATGTATCTCGGTGATAAACGGCTTCATTGCCTTTCCCTTTTCGATGTTCGTGATATAGACCACCGCATCGGACAAGCCGCCGCCCTTCACCTTCACATCTTGACGAAGACGGTTTCCCGTGCCACTTCCAGCGGTTCCATCGGAACCGACTTGAGAACAAAATTTCGCCTGTGGGAACTTTGCAAACTCAAACTTCTCTGCTGGGGGCTGTGCTCCCTTAAAAGAGACCTTTCCCGAAAGGGTTGACCCATCGGTTACGGCTCCACCGGTGTAGGCCGCAGAGGCTGCTGTCACGAACGAAAAACTAACAATAGATGCGATTGCAAACGACTTTGAGAATAAATTCATTCTTTCCCTCCTTGTTATTTTAGAGACTAAAAAGGGGGGAACAATCCCCCCTTCTGTAGGGTATGATAATAAGATGATCGGCAAATGTCAATCTTTCTCATCCCCCCTTTTTTTCTTGCCAGATGCGCGATTCAATCTCTCCGAGCAATGCCATGACACTCTTTGCATCCAGCGCACAAATCCCAATCGCACCGTAACGCGCACATATATTTCTTGCCTGATCGGCCTCCATCAGATCAATCTTGTTAAAAACCAACAGCCTCGGCTTTTTATCCACCTCAATCTGGCTCAAAGTGGCCTCCACTGCGGCAATCTGATCTAAAAATCGCTCCGCATGAATATCCACTAAATGAATTAACAAATCAGCATCTTTTAATTCATCCAGCGTAGAGGCAAACGCGCCTAAAAGATCGGGAGGAATATCCTGAATAAATCCAACGGTATCGGTCAAAATCACCTCACGCTCTCTTGGAAAACGAAGTCGGCGTGTGGAAGTATCTAACGTCGAAAAAAGCAGATTTGCCGTTGGGACATCGCTTTTTGTGAGCGTATTCAACAGCGTGGATTTCCCCGCATTGGTATAACCCACAATGGAAAGAATCGGAATACTCTGGCTGTTTCTTTTCGTTCTTCTTTGGGCGCGACCCTGCGCAAGGGTCTCCATCTCCTTTTCCAATCGGGCGATTTTATCGCGCGCACGCCGCCGATCCACCTCCAAACGCGTCTCTCCGGGCCCACGCCCTCCAATTCCGCCGGTCAACCTTGATAAGGAAGTAGACCGTTCTGCAAGCCGGGGCAGACGATATCGAAGTTGTGCCAGCTCCACCTGCACTTGGGCTTCCCTTGTGGTTGCCCGTTGCGCAAAAATATCCAGGATGAGCTGGGTGCGATCCAGCACCTTCATCTCTGTGACCTCGCCGATGGCCTTGATTTGGAGCGGGGTCAAGTTCTGATTAAAGATGAGCAGGTCGGCCTGTTTTTGAAGCGCGCTCATAATCACCTCTTTAATCTTGCCGGATCCCAAAAGATATTTCGGATGAAATACTTTAGGCCGCTGAATCACCGACTCAACCGGATTTAACCCCGCCGAACGCGCCAATTCCGCAAGCTCTTCAAGGGATTCCTCTTGAACCAAACGGCTCTTAATCGCCGCGCTAATTAGGATCGCCCGCTCTTTATTATCTTTGGTCGCAATCTTCCGATCTTCTGAATCAAACGCCTGGTAAATCGTCTCAAGAAATGTTGTTTCAGATGCCTGTAGCTGGTGGATGGAAACCGGCGGATCCACCTGATAAATCTTTCCGTCTGCATTGGGGGGAATCAGATGGGCCATATAAATATCCCCTGGAAGGCCGTTTTGCAAAACCCCGACCGCAACCATGAGATCGAGCCGAAGCAGCGCCAAGTCGGTTAAATCGTCTTGTGTGAGCGGCTCGTTTTTCAGGTGGGTATGAATCAGGCGAATACCTCGAAGTCCTCTTTTGATCGCGCGAAATTGTGACAGATCGGGGATGAGCAAGTCGCGATTGGTGCCGATGAGAATAGAATAAATCTCTCCCTCTCGGCTAATCAGCAATCCGAGCTGTCGGCTTATTTCAGAGGAGAGCGTCGTGAGGAGCTTCGCCATATCATGCGAAATAATCTCCCCCGGCGCAATCTTCTTACGGCTGATTTGTTCCAGCCGCGCCATCTCGCTGGATTTTAGCCCAAAGGTCTTTCCAAAAAGATTCGTGGTGTCCTCATTTCCTAGGGCGTTTGTGTTTCGCGCGAAGCGTTACGCTGTCCGCAGGACTGAACAAACGCGTCAAACAATTTTTGCTGCAGGGCATCTTTAGAAAGTTCCGGATGCCACTGAACCCCTATCGCAAAAGGATGCTCCGGCATTTCAACGGCCTCAATGATCCCATCCGGTGCGCGGGCGACTTCCACCAGCCTCGGCGCAAGTTCTTTCAGCGCTTGATGATGAAACGATGGCACCTCCATCTCAATCTCTCCAAAAATTTTTCCCAATAAAGAATCCGGGGAGACCCTCACTAAATGGGAACATTTCTTATCCCCTGGCAATCGGTGTCTGATGAGATTAGAGCCTTGATCCGAAATATGCTCAATCAATGTTCCGCCCAAGGCCACATTCATCATTTGAATTCCGCGGCAAATTCCCAAGATGGGAAGCTGAAGCGCCACCGCGGATTTAAATAACGCCATCTCCGCTTGATCCCGTTTGACATCAATCCCGTAGATTTTTGGATGGGCAGAACCCTTATAAATACTGGGCAAAATATCACCACCACCGGAGAAGATAATCCCATCGAGCCGTTGAAGGAGCGGTTCAACCTGAAAAAGTTCCGGGGGCAGCAAAACGGGGTTTCCTCCCGCGCGAATGATACAGGAGACATATCGAGCCGATACGGCATACCGGCCATTTTCATCTTTCCCTCGTGTTGATAACCCAATCAGTGGGCAGTCCGATGGCATTTACTCTCCTAAACAACTGATTTTGATAGCTGCGCGAAGCGTGACGCCGTACGCAACACTACTATCCGGTTCCCCTTCATGTTTGTCAAGAAGTATGATATACCCAAGAACAGCGATAGAAAAGTGTG
>JBBTNS010000064.1:0-1011 GCA_038067655.1 Nitrospirota bacterium | reverse complement strand
GATATGTCCTGAGCAATGAGCGAAGTGCTACCTAACTAGGGACAGGCCAGCCACAACGAGTAGGCGTGCTATGAGTTTCAAAGGTTTCAATTCTCGTGCTCCCCTGGGACGCCTCCTCCGGATAACAACCGATGCCTGTAGCTTCGAATTCATATCCACCTCGTTCAGCGTGCTAACGATTAAGCTAACCGGCACTAGCTTTTTGCGCGTCCGTGTTGAGCGCAATGTTGGGCCAGCATGTGATATTACAAAACCCGGCCCCAAGCGCTGAAAGCATTCTAATTATATTGTGAACCATCTTGAAAGATGCCGGTTTGTGATAAGAACGCAGCTATCTTCCCGGCGCCTCCCATAATTGTTGAGATGGATTGAAGCAAATTTTTTGCTCCGCCGCCCTCAACGGTTCCCTCCGGGGTGATGTTCATTCCAAAGTTCGTGGTTTTAATGGGCATATTGAATTGCTGTTGAGGGGGAAGCGACTGTTGGCCATAAACCAATCCTGTGAATGGGTTATACATATCGGCACGACCTGTATAAACGCTTACCCATAAAACAATTGGGATTGTAATGTATCCTATAAATGGGTTGCCAATATGATATGGAATAGGCCTGGCGGCATAGCCCATTGTGTTTTGTATATTGACTACAAACGCGTCGATCTCTTGTGGAGGCAAGTTGGGAATATCAAAGAGTTGTCCGCCCATATTCAGGTGCCAATCAGTTTGGGTCATGACTTCACAGATACGACCACTCAACTGATAGAACTTAAGTATTTCATGGCTACAAGGAGGAAAATTGAACACGAATTGAGGCGGACTCATGCGGTCCCACTGAATTGTTCCACCGTTCCAACATTCAAATAGTGTAATCATGGGGACATCTCCGTTATATGTGATTCTTTGTTAGAGGGTGCCTAACGATCCAGTTCAGCGGCGAGCGTAGCGAGTCCGCTGCAACAATAGCATGGACTCCCCCTTTGTCATACGGCATCGGATGTGCCAGATTGGGGAT
>JBBTNS010000063.1:0-22069 GCA_038067655.1 Nitrospirota bacterium | reverse complement strand
GGGTTCCCTGTAATTGTTGACAACCCGACTCTCTTGTGCTAAGTTCTCGCCCATTATCTATCGGTCGCGGGGTCCCCCAAATGGCTTTGTGCCGCTGGGTGGGAGAAAGAGGAAAAAATGGGCATCTTGTTAGTGGATGACAGTCTGGACATTCAAGGCTTAGTCAAGGCCACACTCCAACAGGTCGGTCTTACAGTTGTTTCTGCTGATGACGGGCTTTCTGGTCTTGATATCGCCATATCAGAAAAGCCAGATCTCATCTTGGCCGATTTTTCTGTCAAGGGCATTGATATCTTCACGTTTGTCAAAAAAATTCAAAAGAGATCGGCACTGGCGAAAACCCCAATCATTCTTCTGATGAGTCAGGGGGAACATCCTGACTTCGCCACATTACAATCGGCTGGACTCCATACCATTCTTAGGAAACCACTTGATCCACACCTTCTATCAGAAGCGGTTAAGAAGCAGCTGGGGATTTCCGATCAGGATTCCAATGCTTCTCTAGCAATCGAAGCAGGTTTCCTGTCCGATACAGAGGAGCTTCCCCCCTTTGTAGAAAAAACAGAGTCCGAAGCCGAGACCATTCCTTTCGATCTTTTCGGTCCAGATAACCCCACTTTGGCCACTGCTTCCATAGAAAAAAAACCGCAGGAGGAAAAACGTCCGTCCCATTTTGCTCAAACAGAAAAATCCACGTTGTCGCTTGCTGATCCAGAGAAGGTTGATGAAATGATTCGAAAAGCGGTGATGGAGATCGTGGAAAGAGTGGCGTGGGAGGTGGTTCCTGGCATTGTTGAAGCATCGGTTGCGAAATTGCAAGTGCACTCACTCATAGAGCAAGTGGTATGGGAAGCGGTTCCTCCCTTGGCCGAAATTGAAATCAAAAAAGAGATCAAGCGATTGCAGCCTGACGAAGGCTTCTCAGCTTAAGGAACCGCTCTCCCTAGGGCATCTGTGGTTTTCGAAAAGCGTTACGCTGTCCGCAGGACTCGATCTGATTTAGAATAACACGGCATTGCGCCTTCACTTCCCTCGCTTCCATAATCTCCGAGATCATCGCAACTGCGTCGGCGGAAGCCTTCATCACCTCTGGAATCTGCTTTGTCTTGATCCCGCCAATCGCAAAAAGGGGAATAGAAACCCACTGCCGCACCTGGCGAAAAGAATCAATTCCGAGCGGAGCACCATACGGCCGTTTTGACGCTGTGTCATAAATTGGCCCCAATACCGCATAGTCGGCCCCATCGGATTCGGCACGGAGAACTTCCTCTAACGAATGACAGGAAACGCCAATCCCCTTTGTTTTTCCCAATAATTGCCGTGCAACAGGAACCGGAAGGCCCGCTGCCGGAAGATGCACTCCGTCGGCATTGATCGCCAAACAAAGATCAATCCGATCATTAATAAATAATTTCATCCCGAATCGTTTTGTCACTTTTTCAATCTCGCCGGCCATAATGAATTGTTCTCGGAGAGGAAGATCCTTTGCGCGAAATTGAACTGCACGTACTCCGGCCTCACCTGCTTCTGAAATAATATCAACCCATTTTTGTCGGGGCGGCTTGCCTCCTGTAATCAGAAGTAGTTTGAAATCAACGACAAACCGATTTTGTTTCTGATTGACATTCATTGTGACTGATGCAGGCGCCCCAACGAGGGCGACTCATTACGGAGGGGCGCACGGCTCCCGGAGCAATGCGCCCTGTTATGGTACGACATATACTTTGATGTTTCATGAATGCCTAGAAGTTGCCGCTCTAATTGCTTCCCCTCTTCTGGGAGTTTTGCGAGCAAGTCTTCTTCTGGGATATTGGCATTGCGGCGATGTAATCGCTTGTTCGTTTTATCGTCATTCATCTGAAAATAATAAGGATCGGCTAAAAGCCCAATCTCCGACGGGGTACCATGCGTAATCGTATAGGCAAAACGCGCTTCGTCAAACTGTGGGTCTAATAAATCGCGTCCGATGGTGGTGTTCTTGTATTGTATTTTTGCCAATCTGGCCAAAGTGGGCAGAATATCGGTTTGACTCGCGATTTTTGAATCGCGGTGCCCATCTGGAATAAGTTTCGGCGCGTAAATTAAAAACGGAACATGCATTGAGGAAAGACGTAAGACACTTTCCCATGCTGGAGTCGTCTCTCCTCTTCCAGTGGGTGTTCCATGATCGCCAAAAAAAATAAAGAAGGTGTTCTCAAAATAAGCCTCCTTTTGGGCGATCTCTAAAAACTTCCCGATACTGTGATCTAAAAAACGAAAGGCGTTCCATTCCTCGACGGACCCAAATCCATTTTTCGTAAGCTCCGCAAGATTGGGGGATTGTTTTACAAATCCACCGTGATCTTCTGGAATCGTATAAGGACGGTGATTCCCCGCGGTCTGAATATAAGCAAAAAACGGTTTATCCTGATGTTGTGTTAATACGGCATTGGCCTCCTTAAAAAGGGCCAGGTCGGAAATCCCCCAAACATCCACACGCGGCGATTTAAAGTTCCCCTCTTCATAGATTTTAAGATGAGGAATGTTGTGAGAAAGCAGGCCGCGAATATTTCCCCAACTGGCGCTGCCACCCAAAAAATAAAATTTGTCATGCCCGGTAAAAGCGTTGATAATCGTATTCTGGCAAATCACCATGGGATTGCGCGTCGAGGTGTTGTGTGTCTCCGTATCGGGTAGGCCCGTGACGGTGGTAAAAACCGCGCGGGCCGTTCCCCAATGGGGCGTAAAAAATTGGTCAAAGAAAATCCCCTTCTTAGATAGCTCATTAAAATAAGGGGTCGCGTTGAGCGTTCCGCCATAAAGACCGGTTTTCTGATACGAAAAAGACTCCAGTTGTATCAGCACAATGTTGGGTGCCCCCTTAGCAGGGGGAGGCGGACTGTCGCTCCTGTTGGTCGCAAGAAGGGCATCTCCTGTTACAGGGATCATCCGTGTATAGTTTAATGGACGTCTTTCTTTTTCCGGAATCCCTAAGTACACGGCCATTTCGTCGTAATGTTCCCGAACGACTTTTTCGTCATAAGGGTTTTTGTTGCCAGCACGAAACGTATCAATTAAATATAAAACGGGGTTTACCGCAATGGATGAGGCAAAGGCATTCGTGCTGTAGAATGCGTCACTCCACCGTAGGGGATAGTACGATATCTTTCCATACATTCCCAAAATGACAAGAAACGAAGAAAAAACAATCACAACAACCTTCTGAATACGACTCAAGGGGAACGCGATATCTTCCGTCGCTTTTTCTTTGAACTGTTCAAAAAGTTTCCCGACGACAAAATGAAATAAAAGGATAATGAATAAAAAGGCAAAAAGAATGCGAATAATCGGATAGGTCTCCCAGAGCATTTCGATTGAAATGGCCGTGTCTTCAAGCAATGAAACCGCTGCCGCATTCAGTCGGACATTCAGATAGGAAAAATGACCAAAATCAAAAAAATAAATCAACAGCACGAGCGTTGTGATCAACGTAAGATAACCATGCCAAAATAAACGGCCTAAGCGTGCATCAAATAGATGAAGCGGCCTAAGCGATGAAAAAAGCATGATCGGCAAAAGTGAAACCAATGCCAGCCTGAGATCAAACTTCGTTCCTAGATAAAAAGAGTGAAGGAGTAGTTCTGTTGGAAGCGGATTCGTCGGGTCTTTAAAAAAAATAAAGAAGGAGAGTCGAAGCAGAAAGAGCGAGAATACAAAAAACGCAGTCAGCGCAGTAAAAAAACGAAGACGCATCGGAATGAAATTAAAATTTCTTTTCATGTGCGACAATGTCTTGATAAAAATAGGTGATTCCAATTGGAAAAAGCGGGGCGATAACGATGCCAATGATGTTTTCAATCATCGAAAAAGTGGCGGCATCGGGATTCACAGTGGTGTTCAACTCCCCTCCTCGTAAGAAACCCATTAAGACCCCAAAGAGGAGTAGAATGGCAAACAAAAAAGCAAAAAGGAAAAAGGCATCCGATTCCCTTCCGGTCATGAGGAACCAGCTTCGATTTAAGGCATCGCGGCCTTTTTTGCCTTCCAATAAAACAATCGGCGTCACAAGAGAAAATTTAAGGCAAAGAAACACAACGCCGGACATGCAGGCCAATAAGAGCAGTGAAAGAATCAACCCGCCCCCTGGCGTATTTGCGGCGGCCCTTTGAAGCAAAAATAAAATGGAGGCGCAGAATGCCGCGCTTCCAATGATGAAAGCGGTCAGCATATTCGCCCACAAAAGCGGCCCCCCTTGTTCGAAGGCCGAAAGTGAGGCTGAGACAACCTGTGCCTCTTCGTTCTTGGTTCGTTTCCAAACCAGTTTAGCAATGGCTGCCGCAATCAGTAAATAAAGCCAGAGATTCAGAACGGCCCAGAAAATCCAAGTCATGCCGAGGGTCACAACTTGCCCCACATTTTCAGAAAGCCACTCGGAGGAAAGATTGGGAAGCGCTGATAATCGCGAAAGTGGAGACAACATCATTCCAACAATCGAAACCATTTGAGAAAGAAATCCAAAGAGGAGGCAGTCGAGAAAATTTTCTCGATAAAAAAAAACGGTTTTCCGTACGATTTGAAAAGGGCCTGTCATGATGGGTGTGATGCAAATCTGTGGGTAAACATTTGTAAATACTTTAGGGCCTCTCTAATAACCGATGTGCCGCTTTTATAAGACCATGGTTTACAGTGCCAAGTCACTTCAAACTGCAAAGCGTTGCGTGGCGCCGTGCACAGCACCAAAGATTGACACAAAGCGCGTCTGTTGGATAGTATAAGCGACTTTTCGTGTCGTCCCTATCGTCTAGTTCGGCCTAGGACATCGCCCTTTCACGGCGGTAACAGGGGTTCAAATCCCCTTGGGGACAGTTCCCTCCTTCTAAAAAGCGATTGCTCGGTGGTTGCGCGAAGCGTTACGCCGTACGCAGTACCGCCGTGCGTAGCACCTAGAAGAGAAATTGCGCTTGCACAAAGAGTTCATTCTCGTTCTTGTCTACTACCCCTTTTACGTTCTTGCTCTTCCGATAGGTGACCTGTCCTTTGATTTCATGCCCGGAAAGGAAAACATTAAGCCCTGCGGATTTCCGATCCCACTTGGCCGCATAGTTATCCGCATCCTGGATTTCATATCCACCCACTAACTCAACGCGAGACGGCCAGATCATATATCCCGCCTCAACCGCCAGCTGAGTGAGCGTGGTCTTGCCCGCTTTGTAGAGGCCGCCGGTCATCGCCGGATTAACTGTTTTGATATCAAAACTATTATATTGCACGTCCACGGACATTCCAGAAAACCGGGCCGCGATACTGCCTTCTAGCCCGGTGACTTCATCCACTGATGAGACGGATGAGGTGGAATGTACATGGTCAATATTGTTCCATTTCAAAGCGGCGACGCTGAGTGTTCCCTTGGTCTTTTTCTTTAAATTCCCTTGAGAAAAAGCCAACGGGCCAAGCGGGTGAAAATCAAGCCGGGCCGTCGCAAGCCATCCTCCATCATCTGAACCGACGACGCCCGAAATCCCTTTATTTTCTTCTGGACTGATAAATTGAAGAGTATCTTGATTCGTAACGATTTTTTCAGTCCCGGCAAAAAGGCCGTATGCGACTTTCTTGCTCTCGTTATGCCCCTCGATCTTCAACCCCAATGCACGGTCGGGTGTGCCATATTTAGTATCCCCGACAAATGAGATCTCGACCAGCTGGTGTTTCGTATCGGAAGTTAAAAACGCGCGAGAAAAAGTCGTCTTGCTATTTCCCAATGTCAGCGTTGTATTTAAAAAACCGTCATTTTGGATATAAGCATCTTTAATCACCACCTTAGATTTTGCAAAATCCCACTGAATTCTTCCCTTCCAGTTTTCATAAACGGTTTTCTCGATAAATGGTCTCAATCGGCGAAAAGCCAGACCATCACTGTGATTAGCCCCCCGAAGACGACTCGCCTGAATCTGGATTTGTCCTCCCACTTTCAATGGACCCTCTCCTTCCGATTCTGCGGAAAAGCCCGCCGAGGCCGATAAGAAAATGATGCTAAAAATAACCGCTATCCCATTTATGATTTTTTGTCTTGATTTCATAGGTCTTTTCTTCTTGTTTTTGTGCTGCGCACGCCGTCAGGCGACGCTCCGCTATCGAAATGGGTTGAACACGATATCAACACCGTCGTCATCCATATCGCCCTGTAATATAATCCTCTGTTTTCTGGTTTCTAGGATTGGTAAAAATTTGAGATGTCTTCCCAAATTCCAAAAGATCGCCCATCAGGAAGAAACCCGTGTAATCGGAAACCCGCGCGGCCTGTTGCATATTGTGCGTTACAATCACCACTGTATATAACTGCTTAATCTCTGTGATTAAGCCCTCAATCTTTGCAGTTGCAATCGGATCAAGCGCGGAACAAGGCTCATCCAAAAGCAGCACTTCCGGCTCGACGGCCAAGGCGCGCGCAATACAAAGCCTCTGCTGCTGCCCCCCGGATAATGCAAGGGCACTATGATTTAAGTTCTCTTTCACCTCATCCCAAAGCGCCGCCTTGATCAAACTCTTCTCCACGATTTCATCCAATTCGCTTCGCTTTCGAATCCCCAAAAGATTCGGGCCATATGTAATGTTATCATAAATAGACTTGGGAAAGGGGTTGGGTTTTTGAAAGACCATCCCAATGCGTAAACGAATTTCAATCGGATCAATCGCCGCGTCGTAAATATCCTGTTTTTCAAACAGCACCGCTCCAGTATGGCGGAATTTTGGAATAAAATCGTTCATGCGGTTCAGACACCGAATGAACGTGCTCTTGCCACATCCAGAAGGACCAATTAAGGCGGTGACCTTCTCACGTTCAATCTCGATCTTGTTTCCTTTTAGAATGTGCTTTTCTCCATACCAAACATGAAGATCGTTGATATCAAAAATAATGGGGTCTTTCTTCATACCGTCCTTTTCTGAAATTTGTTTCGAAGCAAAATGGCAATCATATTCATGCTGATTAACATGACAAGTAATACGATAATCCCTGCCGCAGCGTTAATCGAAAAGTCCTGCTGGGGCCGCGAGACCCAATTAAAAATCTGAATGGGTAAAACGGTAAACGGAGAAAACAGGCCATCGGGAAGAAACGCAATATAGGTTAACGCGCCCATCATCATCAGCGGCGCGGCCTCGCCAATCGCCCGAGAAAGCGCCAAAATTGTTCCGGTGAGCATTCCAGGCAAAGCAATGGGAAGCACCTGATGATAGACGGTCTGCCAAGGTGACGCGCCTAAAGCATACGATCCTTCGCGAATGGAATGAGGCACGGCACGCAAGGCCTCCCGCGAGGCAATAATAATAATGGGGAGAATCAACAACGCCATCGTCATTGCTCCGGACAAAAGACTCCGGTCAAACTGGAACGCTCGCACAAAAATCTGTAACCCCAATAGTCCGTAGATAATGGATGGCACCCCAGCCAAATTCGCAATATTGATCTCTACAATCCTTCCAAATCGACTTTCCTTCGCAAATTCTTCAAGATGAATGGCCGCGCCAACCCCCAACGGAAACGCAATCAGTGTCGTTAATCCAATCATATAGAGCGTTCCGACCAGTGCGGATAAGATGCCCGCTTTATGAGCCTTTCGTGAAGGATAGCTTGTTAGAAAATCAAGATTCAGGCGCGGCAGCCCTGTTACAAAAATATCGCCAATTAATATGACCAATGCCAAAAGCGCAGTCAAAAGTGCTGCTAAAGCACAAAGGATAAAGAGCCGATTCGCCCATTTCTGCCGTTGCAATGTTAAATTCTTTGTTTGTGCCATATCTATATTGACAACCCCCTGCCCCCCTTTATTAAGGGGGAATTTCCAAGCAAAACGATATTCAATTTTCCAGACCGACCAACGGGAGGGCTCATTATCGACGGCGGCCGTGCCGCCTACTCATAGATCTCCCGATATCGTTTGCTTAGAGAATTGCTGATGAGGTTTAGCGCAAACGTGAAAAGAAAAAGCATCGTGCCCACTGCAAAAATCGTTTTATACTCTAATGTCCCATGCGGGGTATCTCCCAGACTGACTTGAACAATGTAAGCGGTCATCGTTTCAATCGGGACGAGGGGACTGACCGTTAATGTAGGCTGCAGCCCCGCCGCAATGGCGACAATCATGGTCTCTCCGATCGCGCGGGAGACGGCCAAAATACAAGCCGCGCTGATTCCCGAAAACGCCGCCGGGAAAACCACGCGCAATGAAACCTGCAACCGGGAGGATCCGAGCGCGTAGGCCCCGTCCCGAAGCGATTTGGGAACGGCATACATTGCATCTTCGCTGAGGGAGGAGATCATGGGAATAATCATAATGCCCATGACAATCCCCGGGCTTAAGGCATTAAACCCGGAAAGCGAGGGAATGATTGTTTGAAGAAAGGGGGTGACAACCGTCAGCGCGAAATAGCCGTATACAACAGAGGGAATGCCCGCGAGGATTTCTAAAATCGGCTTAATGACGTTTCGTGTTTTGTCCGCGGCATATTCGGATAGATAAATTGCGCTTAATAAACCAATGGGCATTGCAACGAGCACGGCAATCAAGGAGACCAAAACGGTACCGGCGACCAGCGGCCAGATGCCGAAACGTTTCGTGGAAAAAAGAGGCGTCCATTGTGTGTCCAGAAAAAATTGAGCGAAAGAGACCTCTTGAAAAAACGCAAAAGTCTCAAAAAATAAAACCAGCACAATGCCCAGCGTTGTCAGTAGCGAAAGTGCCCCGCAAAAAAATAGAACCGCTCGAACGGCTTTTTCTCTCCAAAGCGTTTGGAGACGCGTGGCCCGATGGCGATCTCGAATCGTCTCGGACACTTACTTGCCTCCCCTCAAAAGAGAGACAAACGATTTGCCGACGCTGCCATCTCCCGTATAGAGAGAGCCTGCGACTCGCTGATTAAAACGCATGTCGACCGCCGATTGAACCTCCTTTGGAAAGGGAATATATCCCACCTCACGTGAAAGCTCCGGAGCGTTCTCAAGATAAAACGCAATGAACCGATTGACCTCAGGCTTTTTGAGTGATTTGCTGCTGACATAAATAAAAAGCGGCCGCGAAAGAGGATACGTTCCATCTCCCACTGTTTTAAGAGAGGGGAAAATCGGCCCATTGCCCGCATCCACCGCGACGAGCTTGACCCTCTTCTTATTTTCTTCATAGTAGCCTAACCCAAAATAGCCGAGGGCAGAAAGATCGGTTGAAATTCCCTGAACTAAGACGTTATCATCCTCGCTTGCTGTAAAATCACCGCGGCTAGACTTTGCCTTTCCCACGACCACCTCGGTAAAGAAATCAAACGTTCCTGAATCGGCGCCCGGGCCAAAAAGATGAATTTCTTTTTTCGGCCATCCAGAACGAACGGGGCTCCATTGTTTAATTTTTTCCTGCGCGGCAGGTTCCCAAATTTTTTTGAGTTCTGCGATCGTGATGGCCGATACCCAATTATTCTTAGGGTTCACAACAACGGCTAAGCCATCGTATGCGATGCCGATCTCCATCCATTCAATTTTGTTTTCTGCGCAAAGGGCAATCTCTTTCGCCGTGATGGGCCGGGAGGCATTGGCAATATCAATCTCTCCGGCGCAAAACTTCTTAAATCCACCGCCCGTTCCAGAAATGCCCACAATGACCTTCGTTTTGCGGTCAACGGCTTGCAGTTCCTCGGCCACTGCTTCAGTAATCGGATAAACGGTGGAAGAGCCGTCAATCTTAATAATTGGATCGGCCGCATACAGAGCCGGCAAGAATGCGCTGGAAGATAAAGTAATTGCTAACAAAGCGGGGATCATCTTGTTTTTCATGTTTTTCGTCATTTTGTTTCCATTTTTTAATTTATTCTCCCTTTTCTATGACGACAGTATCCACTACCGATATGAACAGGTGATGAATAAATTGTTAATTTTTTGTTAAAAGTGCTGCGCACAGCGTTACGCTTCGCGCAGCTATAAAAGTCGGTTAAACATATCGGTTTTTAAAGATGCTCAGGCATTGATTTTGGCAGCGTGATGATAAAACAGGTTCCCTTTCCAATCTCGCTTTCAACACCGATCGCACCTTCGTGTGCCTCGATAATATGTTTCACAATAGAGAGGCCTAACCCAGTGCCACCGAGATCTCTAGAACGCGCCCGATCCACACGGTAAAACCGCTCAAAGATTCTGGCCTGATCAACCTTGGGAATCCCGATGCCGGTATCGCTGACTTTTAGGGTCACAGTTGTTTCAGAATCGAAAGCCTCAATTTTAACAGTCCCTTCGCTTTGCGTATATTTCAACGCATTATCCAAAAGATTGGAAAGCGCGCGATAGAGCTTTTCCGGATCGGCACAAAAGTGACAATCGTTTCCCAATAATTGAAGTGTAATTGCCTTTTTCTTGGCAAGTGGTGCAAGTGAGAGAATAATTTTCTCTGCATACACCTTCCATTCAATCGCTTCTTTACGAACGAGGTCGGTTCCCGACTCAATCCGGGAAAGCTGGAGTAAATCGGAGACGATATTTTCCATGCGGTCGGCCTGCCTCCGCAAAACCTCCAAGTACTCTTTTGTTTTCTCGGCATCTTCGTTCCATTCGTCTGAAAGGGTCTCGACATACCCTTTTACCGCCGATAACGGGGTCTTTAACTCATGAGAAATATTCGCAATAAAATCGGAGCGGACTCGTTCCAGTCGCTTGACCTCCGTGATATCATGGAAGACGAAAACAATCCATAAAGAGCCATCTGGTATTGGAGTCGCGTGGACTTCAAAATAAGAACGAGACCGATCAAATGCAATCTCGGATGAAACCGGCCGTTGTTCTTTGCGGATCGATTCGACCAAGAGATTGAACTGATGATGCCGCAGGACCTCGTAATGGTATTTCCCAACAAGCGCTAGATGCTCTAACCGAAATCTTTTTCTAAAGGCCGAATTGGTCAACACAATTTTCCCCTGTTGGTCCAAAACAAGAACGCCTTCGATCATCCCCGAAAGAATGGCATCCGTTTGTGAGCGATCGGCCGTCAAATCTTTTAGCCGAGCCAAGAGACTGTCCCCCGTTGTACGGAGCGTATCGGCCAGCGTATCTATTTCTTTAAACGAATTATTTCGCCCAAGGCGTTCGTGCTTCCCCTCTGACAGGGCGGAGACAAACCGATTTAATTCGTCTAACGGTGTTAAAAGATGCGCCTGAAGCAGTGATTGGAGTAACAGTGCAAAGGCAACTGCAGATAGCGCGTTCAAAAGAAGAATGTTTCCGCTTGGCATTTCCGGCCAGAGCGTCAAGGCACTGATTGCGTTAAATAGGACAAACAGGGCGATGACGAGGAGGACAAAGCGCTTTCCCGCAATTTTCCAGATTGGCATTATATTATTGTATCTGTTTGGAATCCCTGATTCAATGCGCGTGTTCAAGCGATTTTTATGGCTGCGCGTCGCGTTCTGCCTTCCGCAGCCCCGCAATCTGTCTGATCATGTCGCGCGTGGCATGATTTTTCGGATCGCCAACAATTTTGACCGATCCACCATACGCCCTAACAATCGCTCCCTCCGGCACGGAGGACTCCGTATAATCTGTTCCCTTCGCGTGAATAGCCGGAGAAAGCGTGCGCAAAACAGTCTCAACATTTAATTCATTAAAGAGAACGACATAATCAACACAAGACAATGCGCCAATGATCGTGGCCCGATCGGACTCGCTCATAATCGGCCGCCCTGCGCCTTTTAGTTGGCGAACAGATCGGTCGCTGTTAATCGCAACCACTAAAACATCCCCTAATTTTTTAGCAGCCTGCAAATACCGGACATGACCGACATGAAGAAGATCAAAACA
Source organism: Nitrospirota bacterium (assembly GCA_038067655.1). Classification (GTDB taxonomy): domain Bacteria; phylum Nitrospirota; class Nitrospiria; order SBBL01; family SBBA01; genus JACPZM01. The sequence continues at coordinate 10,260 of JBBTNS010000063.1, read as the reverse complement.
GCCATTCGCCATCACCACCTTTTTTCCGCGAAGTAATCGGGGAAGCACTTCCAATTTCTTGACCTTCATTTTTGTGCTGCGCACGGCGTAACGCTTCGGTCCTTGCGGACGGGTAACGCTTCGCGCACTATGTTCAGCCCCCTGCTATTATTCATTTTTTTGTTGTATGAACCGCTGCAAGTAGCTCTTCCGGGCTAACCGTACAGGTGCCATATTTCATGACAACGATTCCCCCGGCCATATTGGCAAGCTGTGCCGCTTCATAAAAAGAGCCACCCGCCGAAAGCGCCAACGTGAAGGCCGCCATGACCGTATCGCCTGCGCCAGTGACATCCGCCACCTCATCACTGCCATGAATGGGGATATGGACCGGTTTTTTGCCGCGCTCAAATAATGCCATTCCGTCTCTTCCACGGGTGATTAAAAGCGCGTCGTGATTAAGCTGTTTACGAAACGCTTGTCCCGCTTTATTGAGCTTGTCAGTATCATTATTGATCTTAATCCCTAATGCCGCCTCTACCTCCGACTCATTTGGGGCTGCTGCCGTCATGCCAGTAAATTTTTGAACCGAAAAACGAGAATCAACTGTTGTTGGCACCTTTACTTTTCCTATCCCTGAAAGCATCTCTGGAAAAACCATCCCATATCCATAGTCTGAAATCATCAGGGCATCTGCATTTCCTAACGATTTTTTTAGTCGTTTTTTTGCCCTGTCTAAAACGGATGCGTCGGAAAGAGAAGCCCCCCAGTCAAGCCGCACAACTTGCTGTCTATAGCCATGCGGCATTTGGGCAATCACGCGCATCTTCGTCGGGGTTTTATATCCCGAAACTTTCTCAATGCCTGAAACATCAATATTCATCTCGGCAAATTGGTCAAGCATTCGCTCTCCCTCCGAGTCGTCTCCCACGATCCCGACTGGATAGGGATTTCCACCGAGCGCCCATATATTATGAATCGCGTTTGCCCCGCCACCGGGAACCTGCTTACTATCTTTATGGTTTAAGATCAAAACGGGCGCCTCCCGGGAAATACGGGAAATCTCGCCGTATAGAAAAACATCGGCAACAATATCCGCTAAGACCACAACTCGCTTTCCTTTCCACTGATGTATCAGGCCTTCTAATGGGTTCATTTGAAATCCAAAAGTGTTAAGTAGCGTTCCTTAGGAACGGCGGAGAAAAAAGTACCGAGGCGCGGCCCTTTTTCTTTTCCAAAAAGCAATTGATAGATGATCTGAAAGAAACGGCGCTGAATCAAGGGCAAGTCGGCATCTGTCGGCTGATCGTTTTTAGGAATTTCATAAACAAGGGTCGTGACCGCATCCTGGCTCAACGGTTTTTCTTTCAAGGCATCATGAAGCAATCCAATCCATTTTTTCTCTATCGGGGTGAGAGATGAAAATATCTCTATGTCTCGCTCTTCTCGAAGGACTAGTTGTTGTTCAGGCGCGAAATCCTCAAGCCAATGTGTGGCCTTTTGGAGTCTTTCTGAAAACACCTCTTTCTTGCAGGGAGTGCCCATTCGATCAAAGATGCTTTCCATCGCACCATGATTTCCTTGTGCAATGCCGGAGAAACTGGCGATCTGCTTAAACGAGACTTCTTGTACCGACCGTCCCGGAATTTTAGAAAGTGCAATCTCCCGTTCAATCGGCGTCTTATTATTCGTTCGATCAAACTCATCATAGACCCGATAGAGTCCGTCATCCAGCACCAGATCAAACGCCTTATTCGGCGGCATCTTGGCGAACGTAAAGAGCAACACCTCCGGCTGATAAATCTTGAGTGCATCTCCGGGGGTCAGCAATACACCCGACGACCCGCTCATCTTGCCGGTGAGTCCCTTCAGTCCGATAAATTCGTAAGGCTGAAAAATCGGGGGACGATGATTAAAAATTTGGTTTGAGATTTCACTGGAGACCTCAAAACTCCCTCCGGCCGTCGCATGATCTTTTCCTCCGGGCTCGAAGACAACCGACTCATGCCGCCAACGCATTGCCCAGTCAACTTTCCACGGCAGCTTGATATTGTTAGCCGTTTTTAATTCGACGCGACCGTCTTTGTTACAGCCATGGCAACGATATGAAAGATGCGTCTCGGAGGAATCGGAAGCCATTACCCGGGTCTTTGTGTCTTTTCCGCAGGTCTCACAATACAATGCAATCGGAAAGTAATTCTCTCGCTCATCGGGTGCGTCCTCTTTGGTTTTAAATTTTGCGAGAATGTCGTAAATGGCGTGACGCAACCGAATTGCTTCGGCAATGGCATCCGCATAGAGGCCGCTTTCGTACAGCTTTGTTTGATTCAGAAACTCGATTTTAATTCCCATGTCCAAGAGTGCGTTTTCAAACTCCGTCTCATAGCGCGCGGCATAAGAGGGATATTGATTTGTTGGATCAGGCACTTTAGAAAGCGGCAGTCCAATAAACTCGGAGTACGACTCCGGAATATTTTTTGGCACTTTGCGAAAGCGGTCAAAATTATCCCACGAATGAAAGGCGCGAACAGATGCCCCTCTTTCTTCAAGCGCCTTTTTGACAAACCAGATCGTCACGATATCGCGTAGGTTGCCGACATGCACCGGCCCTGACGGGCTAATCCCTGAGGCCAACGTCAGGGGCTGACTGCTTGCCGGATGTCGTCTCAAAATATTATCGGCTATTTTATCAGCCCAATGTTGCATAGATTCTACACCCAGTCTTCAATCTTTTTTAGCGTGACCTAAACGATTTCATTGATGATGTGGAAATTTATCAGATTATGACCGCGGGTGTACAGGGGGCCTATCTTTTATCAGAAGAGTGTTGTACTATCTCAGGATATCATCTACGATGCGTAACATATGAAAAATATTCCGCTCAACGAACGCATCATTTTTGCGTTGGATTTTACTGACCCAGAGGAAGCAAAACGCTGGGTTGAAAAAGTAGATTCTGAAATAAAATTCTTCAAGGTCGGTTTGACCCTCTTTCTGGCCGGGTGGTGGCCTATTATTGACCATATTGTCAAACGCGGCAATAAGGTGATGGTCGATTTAAAATTTTTTGATATTCCGGAAACGGTACACTTTGCGACACAGCAACTAAAAAATAGAGGGGTTACTTTTGCCACCGTTCATGGCAATGACCCTATTATTGAAGCCGCCGTGAAAGATAAAGATGCGTTAAAGGTTCTGGCCGTCACGGTGCTCACCAGTTTTGATGAATCGGACATGAGAGAAATGGGATTTACAAAAACCGTCGAAGAGTTAGTCGAAATCCGCGCGAGAAAGGCGTTTCGTTTAGGCTGCGATGGGATTGTCTCTTCACCACTTGAAGCAGCTGCCGTTCGTAAAGATTTCGGCGATAACTTTTTGATTGTTACGCCGGGGATTCGACCTGGACATAATCGCGACAACGGAGAAGACGACCAGAAACGAATCGCAACAGCAAAAGAGGCGATCATCAACGGTGCCGACCATGTCGTCATCGGACGCCCCATTCGCAAGGCTCTCGATCCGATTGCAACCATACGAGAAATTAAAAAAGAGATTGAAGAGGGGTTGGCTGCTGCTGTATAAGGTTCTGTAGCTGCCCCCGACTACTTCTTATCCCCTGCAATGGCCGGCCTATCTTTTTCCTTAAAGACAAGGTGATAAATGGCGGTTGCCGGTTTTTCAATGACCCCAGAGAGGACATAAAGGGAAGTTAAGGCAAAAAAGGTGACCTGCGGCGCCACAAAAATAACCAGCAACGCCAAAACAGTAATCACCAATGCACTAAATGGCTTTTGGTCTTTTAACCGAAGGTTCTTGAAACTCCGATAAGGGAGCGTACTGACCATGAGAAAGGCCAAGGTATAGGCCGTGCCCAAAATAATAATCGGACGAATTTCTTTACCAAAGTGTAAAATATAATCATCCAGAATCACGAACGTGGCAATTAAGCCTGCCGCTGCAGGACTTGGAAGTCCCGTAAATTTCCCTGTTTCAACCGCAGGGGTGTGGGCATTAAATCGGGCAAGTCGCATGGCCCCGCACGCCACATAAAGAAAGAGGGCTATTAGCCCAAGCTGCCCAAAACCAATCAATCCCCACGAATAAAACAAAAATCCAGGCACCACAACGAATGAAACCACATCGGCTAAAGAATCATATTCCAATCCAAATTGGCTGGTTGTTTTTGTGATACGTGCCAGCTTTCCATCCAGTAAGTCAAAAATGGCACCGACAATAATCGCCATGGCCGCAGTGACATAGTGTTTATCAATAACGCAAAGAAGCGCAAAGACACCGCAAAAAAGATTGCCGGTGGTAAAGAGATTGGGCAGAATGTAGATTCCCTTTCTTCCCAACTCATTCATTCTTCGTCGTCTTTTGGATGTCATCGTAACTCTCCAAAAATGGTTTCTCCACCATAAACCACATCCCCCTCTTTAATGCGAAGGGCTGTTCCAACCGGAATAATTAAATCAACACGAGAACCGAATCGAATCAGGCCAAAATGCTCTCCGCATTTCATCTTTGATCCTTTGCGTGCATAACAAACAATTCGCCTCGCAATGAGGCCCGCAATCTGAATCACAATGACTTTTTTATCGTTCCATGGGGTTTGCACAACAATTTTATTCTGTTCGTTTTCCAGTGACGCCTTTGGAACGTTCGCAGCGAAAAAACGGCCGGGATTATAAAATACACCCACGACCTCACCCTCTACGGGCATTCGGTTGATATGAACATTAAAGACATTCAAGAAGATACTGACGCGAAGCGCGGGCCCGCCAATAAACTGCTCTTCATAAAATTTCTCAATGCCGACAATCGTTCCATCTGCTGGAGAAACAATCAGCCCATTCCCTTCTGGAACAACTCTCTTTGGGTCTCTGAAAAACCAGACACAAAAAAAGGTCAAAAGGGCTAAAAATGTCGCCGTACCACCCCATCCAAAAGAAAGATAGGCAACAAATGTTAAAAAAGCACCTATTCCAATAAAGGGGAATCCCTCATGTGCAATCGGAAATTGTGTTTCAGGCTTCATTAGTTTTTTGCCTGATCTACAAGTTTATCTTTCCCGAGCCAGGGCATCATTCCGCGAAGTTTTTTGCCCACCTCTTCTACCGGATGCGCTTCTCCTTTTTTGGACAACGCGTTAAAGACCGGCCGCCGAGCCTTATTCTCCAGCATCCATTCCTTCGCAAACTGACCCGACTGAATCTCCCCTAGAATTTTTTTCATTTCGGCACGCGTCTGATCGGTGATAATCCGGCCGCCTCTTGTTAGATCCCCAAAACGTGCGGTATTGGAGATCGAATAACGCATATTGCTGATCCCCCCCTCATAAATCAAATCCACAATCAGCTTGACCTCATGAAGACACTCAAAGTAAGCCATTTCAGGCGCATAGCCCGCATCCACCAGCGTCTCAAATCCAGCCTGAATCAATGAGGTCAGTCCGCCACAAAGGACAACCTGCTCTCCGAAAAGATCGGTCTCGGTCTCCTCCCGGAACGAGGTTTCAATCACTCCGGCACGGGTGCCGCCAATCCCCTTCGCGTAAGCCAACCCGACAGAACGGGTTTGCCCGGAAGGATCCTGGGCAATCGCAAGCAATGCCGGGACGCCGCTTCCTTTTGTAAACTCGGAGCGAACCAAATGTCCCGGGCCTTTCGGAGCAACCATAAAAACATTGACATCCGGAGCCGGTGTCACCTGCCCAAAATGAATGTTAAATCCATGTGCAAAGGCTAAAAACCCTCCCTTTTTTAAGTTGGGGCCAATGTCGCTTTGATAAAGGTCTCCGGTTGATTCATCTGGTGTAACGATCATGACGACATCTGAGCCGGAAACAGCATCCGCAACCGGCATGACCTTCAACCCTGAATTGACCGCCTTATCCCAAGAACGTCCCTCTCGCAAACCGACCACCACTTTCACCCCGCTATCTACCAAGTTTAGTGTGTGGGCGTGCCCCTGGCTCCCATACCCAATAATGGCCACTTGCTTGCCGGTTAGAACCGAAATATCTGCGTCTTGATCATAATAAACTTTCATTGTTCTTCTCCTTTTTTACTCCCCCTCCTTAATTAAAGAGGGGTCGGGGTGGTTTGTTGTTAATAGATACCCCTTAACTGACCCTTCTCTCTTCCTTTATCGCCGCAACCCGAGCCTCCTCGCGTGTAATCGCAATTCGTCCGGTGGAGATAAACTCCTTAATGCCAAGCGGTTTCAACAGACTGACAATGGCGGCAATCTTTTTCGGATCGCCGGTGGCTTCAATCGTGTAGGTGGTTGGCGTAGAGTCCACAATCTTGGCACGGAAAATATCGGCAATCCGCAATGCCTCCCCCCGCTCGTCGGCATGTGCATGAAATTTAATCAATGCGGTCTCCCGCTCGACATATTCCTTGTCGGTCAAATCCACCACACGAATCACATCAACCAGCTTGTTCAACTGCTTGGTAATCTGCTCGATAATGCGGTCATCCCCGGTCGTCACAATCGTCATCATCGAAGTGGTGGGATCTAGCGTCGGGCCAACCGATAAAGAGTCAATGTTAAAGCCGCGTCCGGAAAAAAGACCGGAAACGCGCGCCAAAACACCAAATTTATTTTCTACTAGAACTGAAATTATATGCTGCATGTGGTGCGACCACTCCGAAAACGACTGCTACCGCAGTCTATGCCCGCTCCCGTTGGTCGCGGTGGGCTAACAATACGGTTACCCTTAATAAATGACCCATACAAAAAAACGCTATCCCAAAAAATTAGGCGGTTAAGACCCCTTCCGGCTCTATCCTTTCCGGAATATCTTTTCCCGTCTTTTCTGGATCGCTAAAAACCATTTCGTGATGACCCGCCCCAGCCGGAATCATCGGATAGCAGTTCTCGAAAGGCTCCACATGAAGGTCCATCACAACCGGCCCTTTTACGCTAAAAGCCTCTTCCAATACGGAATCAAGTTCCAATACCTTCGTCGCACGAAGACCAACCGCACCAAAGGCCTCAGCCAACTTCACAAAATCAGGAGACTTCCCCATAAAGCTTGAAGAGTATCGTTCTTTGTAAAAAAGCTGCTGCCACTGACGAACCATACCCAAATACCCATTATTGATGATCGCCACCTTGATCGGAAGATTGTAAGAAACCGCAGTCGCCAACTCCTGAATATTCATCACGATACTGCCATCACCGGAAATACAAACAACCTGTTCATTGGGATACGCCATCTGCGCGCCAATGGCCGCAGGAAGCCCGTAACCCATCGTTCCCAACCCCCCTGAATTAATAAAGGTTCTCGGTCGGTCAAATTTATAATATTGCGCCGCCCACATCTGATGTTGGCCGACATCGGTTGTCACAATCGCCTTGCCCTCTGTTGCCTGATAAATCTTTTCAATCACATATTGAGGTTTTAAGATTGTGTCCCCCTGGTCGTAAGAAAGCGGATGCGCTATTTTCCATTCCTCAATCTGATTCATCCATCCACGATACGGGACAGACGATGCCCCACCGTTCGCACGCAAGATCGAAAGCATCTCTCGTAAAACAGTCTTGACGTCCCCGACAATCGGAACATGAGCCTTGATATTCTTATGAATGGAGGTCGGGTCAATATCAATATGAACAATCCGGGCGTTTGGCGCAAAGACCGATGTCTTGCCGGTTACACGATCGTCAAAACGCGACCCAATGGCAATAATTAAATCGGCCTCGTGCATTGCCATATTCGCGCAGTAAGTGCCATGCATCCCCAGCATTCCCAAACAAAGCGGGTGGGTTCCCGGAAAGGAACCTAATCCCATGAGGGTTAAGGTCGTTGGAATTTTGGTGATCTCGGCCAATTCAAAAAGTTCCGGCCACGCACCCGAATGCAAAACCCCTCCGCCCGCATAAATCACAGGGCGACGCGCTTTAGAAATTTCGTCTACTGCCTGCTTAATCTGCCAGCGATTTCCCTTCAGAACAGGTGAATAACTACGGATCGAAACTTTCTCTGGGTACTTAAACTCGGCTTTGGCCAGCACAACATCCTTCGGAAGATCAACCAAGACTGGGCCAGGCCGCCCGGAAGAGGCAATATAAAACGCCTCCTTAATTGCTTGGGCCAGATCAGCAACATCTTTAACGAGAATGTTGTATTTTGTGCAAGGACGGGTGATGCCAACGACATCTGCCTCTTGGAAAGCATCGTTCCCAATGAGTTGGGTTGGGACTTGCCCAGTGAGAATCACCATTGGCGTGGAGTCCATATAGGCATCCACAATGGCCGTTACGGTATTGGTCGCGCCGGGGCCGGATGTGACAAGCAGAACGCCAGGTTTCCCAGTGGCCCGTGCGTATCCTTCAGCCATGTGGCCTCCGCCTTGTTCATGGCGGCAGAGGATAAACTGAATCTGTTTTTCGTCGTAGAGGACATCAAAGATCGGAAGGTTTACCCCGCCTGGGTATCCAAAAACCACCTCTACCCCTTCGAGTCGCAAACACTCAATTAAAATTTGTGCCCCTGATAACTTCACAAAATACTCCAAAGCATTGTCTCTATTGGTATCATAAGTAGCCTGATTGAGTCAACTTTGCTGTCGCCTAGTCAGGTCGGTATGGACATCCTGACGGGCACGTCTAAATGAAGGGAGGTAAATCTTATCCCCCGACAATTCCCAATTTCTCCATTCGCTCAAAGGCTTCTATGAGCCGCTCCTTCGAGCAGGTCAAGGCAATCCGAAAATATCCTTCTCCCGCTTCTCCAAACCCAACCCCTGGTGTGACAACAATCGCCGCTTCAGAAAGCAATTGCGCCGCAAATACCGTTGAAGTCGTGTTAGAGGGGATATTCACCCAGACATAAAAGCTTGCCTCTGCGGAGGCGACTTTGAATCCTAATTTTTTAAGCCCACTGATACACACATCTTTGCGCTCCTGATAGATTTTTCGGATCGGATCAAGTGCCAACGAAGGCAACTCCAATGCGGCAATACCCGCCTCTTGCACCGCCTGAAAGACCCCCGAATCTAAATTACTTTTCACCTTGAGCAATGCGGCAACGGCCTCTTTGTTTCCCACTGCAAATCCGACGCGCCAACCGGTCATATTAAATGTCTTAGAAAGCGAATGAAACTCAATGCCAACTTCCATGGCACCAGGAACGGAGAGGAAACTTTCCGGGCGACTGTTTCCGTAATAAAGCTCTGAATACGCGGCATCATGACAGATTAAAATATTATACTCCCGAGCAAATTGAACGAGTGATTCAAAAAATGCTCGATTTGCGATGGCTCCGGTGGGGTTATTGGGGTAGTTGATAAAAAAGAGCTTTGCCGCGCGGGCCACATCCTTCGGAATTGCGGCTAAGTCAGGAAGAAACTTGTTTTTCTCTAACAGGGGAACAAAATAAGAAGTCCCCCCGGCAAAAAGGGTACTGGCGTGATAAACGGGATAGCCCGGAGAGGTCATCAATACGGTATCCCCCGGATTGATGAAAGCCAATGGGGTATGGCCTATTCCCTCTTTCGATCCAATCAGCGTAGTGATTTCGTCTTCCGGATTCAATGTTACATAGAACCGATCTTGATACCACTTGGAAATCGCCTTGCGAAATGAAAGCATGCCTTCGTAAGAAGGATATTGATGATTTTTCGGATCTGCCGCCGCAGTCTTTAAGCGTTCAATGATCGGGGCCGGAGTGGGCAAGTCCGGATCGCCGATGCCTAAGTTAATGACATCTTTGCCTTGTCGAATGGCCTCTTGCTTCATTTTATCAATGGAGGCAAAAAGGTAAGGGGGCAAGTTTTTAATGCGATTTGCTAATTCAATTTTCATCGTCAATTATCCTTTGAGGGTTTTAGTCTTGGTTGGTAATGCCGAAAGCTCGGATTTCACAGCGTGATTTTACTACATTAGGTTGCCATATGACAAAGAAATGACTAAGGGCTAATGAGTGACTCCAAAGTGGCTTTATATTCCTTAATTCTCCTTCTTGGTTAAGGAGGGGGGGCGTTCTAATAAAACAGCGTAATGATGATAGCGAGAAACCTCCCGAACCTGATCCATTAATTTCAAGGAAGGATTGGGCTTAAACTTATGTTTATTTTCCATGTTTTGTCTTGTATATCATAAAACATGGAAAATTCATATATTAAAACTTGTGCTTGCATTTTCCACGTTTATAGGTTTAATATCCACAGGATATGGAAAATATTCCATATATAGTGGGTAATAACATGGAAAATTTTCCACTTATTGCTCTGATAAGTGGACTGCCTTCGGCACTCCACTTATCGTGGC
>JBBTNS010000062.1:27504-33514 GCA_038067655.1 Nitrospirota bacterium | reverse complement strand
CGTGTGGTTGCAAATTGGGGGAAGAGTATGGTACCGTCCGGTGTTACGCAAGTTTGCTTTCGGACAGGTGAAGCCTGCAAAGAGGCATTGTTATTCTCACTATAGAGGGATGTAATGGAAGTACAAGAATTGTTGGATGCAGGGACCCATTTTGGCCATCCTGTGAATCGTTGGAATCCCAAGATGGCTCGGTACATCTATGGGGAAAGAAGCAATATTCATATTATTGATCTTCAAAAAACTGCCTCAAAGCTTAATCGCGCGTGCGATTTTATACGAGAATTGTCAGCATCGGGCGGGTCAATCCTGTTTGTAGGAACCAAACGGCAAGCACAAGCAGTCCTCGAAGAGGCCGCAACGAAGTCCGGGATGTTTTATGTGAATCAACGCTGGCTGGGTGGAATGTTGACCAATTTTACCACCATTCGCAAGAGTATTGACCGGCTGAAGAAGATAGAGCAGATGAGCGCGGATGGAACCTACGACAGGCTTCCTAAAAAAGAGACTGTCGGACTTGAAAAAGAACGCGGAAAATTATTAAAGATTCTTGGCGGCATTCGAAATATGAATCAGCTGCCGGGTGCTGTTTTTATTGTTGATACGGTTAAAGAACGTATTTGCCTTCTTGAGTCCCGTAGATTGAAAATCCCGATCGTCGCCATGGTGGACACCAACTCCGATCCGGACGGCATTGACTATATCATTCCTGGAAATGATGATGGTATTCGTTCCATTCGTCTTGTCATTGATAAAATTGTTGCGGCCGTATCAGAAGGGGTGGCACTCAAGGAAAGTCGCCTCCTGGGTATGGTTGCTGCACCTGCACCGATTGTCGCTTCAGCACCACTTGAAGCAGCCGCTGTTCTTGCCAATACTCCTTCAGTGGTAGGGGGGTAGAAAATGGCTGGGTTAGAAGAGATTAAAATCTTGCGGGAGAAAACAGGTGCCGGAATGGTCAATTGTAAGAATGCGCTTGAAAAGTCCGGCGGCAATGTGGATCAGGCAATCGAATTTTTACGTCAAAAGGGGCTCTCTCAGGCCGATAAAAAATCAGACCGGGTGACCCAAGAGGGATTAGTCAGTGCTTATATTCATGCAGGGGGCAAGATTGGTGTTCTGATTGAGGTCAACTGCGAGACCGATTTTGTCGCGAGAAATGAAGAATTTCAAGCCTTGATTAAAGACTTGGGGATTCATATCGCGGGATCTCTCCCTGCACCTCAATATGTAAAAAAAGAGGACATCCCCGCCGAACTGGTTGATAGTGAAGTCCCTCTTTTAGAGATGCCGTTTATTAAGAATCCAGAAATCAAGATCAAAGACTTGATTGCGGAGAAAATTGCAAAAACCGGCGAGAATATTCAGGTGCGCCGATTTACCAGATATCAGTTAGGTGCCTAGTTCATGTCTGCTCCGAAGTACAAGCGGGTCCTACTGAAACTCAGCGGAGAAGTTTTAGCGGGCGGGCAAGGATTTGGTATTGACCCTCACACGATTGATTCCCTTGCCGAAGAGATTCGTGATGCCGTTGCGCTGGGCGTTGAGATTGCGATTGTGATTGGCGGCGGGAACATCTTCCGAGGGTTAGCGGGTGCTTCTGCAGGGATGGAGCGTACTTCGGCTGACTATATGGGGATGTTGGCCACGATGTTAAACGCCCTTGCCCTGCAAAATATTCTGGAGCAAAAGGGAGTCGACACCCGCGTTCAGTCTGCGATTGAAATGCAACAGCTTTCAGAGCCGTATATCCGCAGAAAAGCCATTCGACATTTAGAAAAAAAACGCGTTGTCATCTTTGGAGGGGGAACGGGAAATCCGTTCTTCTCAACCGATACTGCCGCCGCCTTGCGGGCAAACGAGATAGGAGCCGAGGTCATCCTAAAAGGGACGAAAGTGGACGGCGTTTTTGATCGTGATCCGGTGAAAGATCCCACAGCGAAAAAATATGACGAAATGACTTATCTTGAGGTGATTGAAAAACGATTGGCCGTGATGGATTCTACTGCGGTAACCCTTTGCATGGACAACAATCTTCCTTTGATTGTCTTTAGCATCAAGGAAAAAGGCAATATACAACGCATTTTAACCGGAGAAAAGATCGGAACCACGATTCGAGGTGGCAGCGGCCATCTGCGGAATTAACCATTTCTTGTAGCCGGCGTTCTGGTCGTTGGTCGTGGTTTAGGATATAATCGGTACCTTAAATTTTGCCGATAAGGAGTTTATATGGAAGTGCTTAAGAAACAAATGACTGAAAAGATAGATGCCGCACTCTCGCATCTGAAGACAGAACTTTCGGGAGTTCGAACAGGCCGCGCTTCATTGGTGTTATTTGAGTCGCTGATGGTTAGTTTCTACGGAACCTTAACCCCGCTGAAGCAGATTGCCTCCCTTGCCATTCCAGAAAGTCGTTCGGTAACGATCCAGCCGTGGGATATCAGCCAGATTCATGAGATTGAGAAGGCCATCTTATCGTCCAGCATGGGCCTCACCCCTCAAAACGATGGCAGGGTGATCCGAGTCCCGATTCCGCTTTTGACAGAAGAAAAACGCAAAGACCTCGTTAAAGTTGTTAAAAAAATGGGAGAGGAATGTAAAGTCAATATTCGGAATATTCGTAGGGAAATGAACGATTCGCTCAAAGCGCTTCAAAAAGAGGGAGAGGCTTCGGAAGATCAGGTCAAGAAAAGTCAGGAAGAATCCCAAAAGATGACCGATTCCGCGATGGTCAAGGTGGACGAAGTCGTTCGAAAGAAGGAACAAGATATTTTGCAGGTCTAGTGGGGATGCCCCCACCGGCGGAATGAGTCGCCACGTTGTGGCACCTGAAACGGGGTATCCCTAAATGGCCTTTGGCGACACAACCGCAAAGATTGACCTTTTCGCGTTATCGAATAATCTGGCACAAGTTCAAAAACAGATTGGCAACAGAAAGATCATAGCCGTTGTCAAAGCCAACGGCTATGGCCATGGCGCGATTGGTGTTGCGAAACATCTCATTGCTTCATCAAGGCAGATTACGATGCTTGCGGTGGCCTCTCTAGATGAGGCGATCCTTTTGCGAGAGGCAAAAATCAGGACGCCGATACTGATTCTAACCGGCTGTCCCACCGATCGAATGAAAGAGGTGGTTTCGTATTCTCTGACGCCCACTTTGTTTGATACGGATTCCCTTGCCGCATTGTCTTGTTACGCAAAAAAACTCCGATCTCAAATTCCAATTCATATCAAGATTGATACCGGCATGGGACGGCTGGGGATTTCTCCTTCCAAAGCCATCGGTTTTATCCAAAAGGCAATGGAATCCGGACTTATTGTTGAGGGGGTTTTTAGTCATTTTGCGGAAGCGGATCTCTCTGATCTTTCTTTTGCGAAAGAACAAACGGGAAAAATGAAGGACATCATTGCCCGATTAACCCATAAAAAAATAAATCTTCCCTTCTTCCATTTAGCGAATAGTGCGGCAATTCTTCATTTTAAGGAAGCGTATTTGGATGCCGTTCGCCCGGGGCTGATGTTGTACGGGTACTCGCCGCTTTCGGGAAGAAGGCGTTTTGATCTTCAGAGTGTCATGACCATTCAAAGTCGGGTGATTGCGATAAAAACGGTGCCCACTGGGACTGCAATTAGTTATGGACGGACGTTTGTTACAAAACGAACAACGAAGGTTGCAACGATTGGCATTGGATATGCTGACGGCTATCCGCGAGCGCTTTCAAATTGTGGTGAGATGATTGCAAAGGGAAAACGCGTGAGCGTGATTGGCCGTGTCTGTATGGACATGACGATGTTGGATGTCACAAATGTTAAGAACCTTTCAGTGGGGGATTTTGTCACAGTGATTGGGCAAGAGGAAAAGGAGTCAATCTTAGCGGACGATTTGGCAAAGAAGATCGGAACAATTCCGTACGAGATTTTATGTAACATTAAGGGGAATGTTCCGAGGGAGTATGTGGGGATGCCCCCACGGGCGGAATGAGCCGCCACGTTGTGGCGTCTGAAACAGGGTATCCCTCCCCCTAATGTCTTCCTGCGAGAATCTTGCGTTCTTCGTATCTTTGAATTTTGTCCACATGGACGAGTGTTAGACTGATATCGTCCAGCCCATTGAACAAACAATGTTTGCGGTGGGCATCCACATCAAAAGAAAAACAAAGACCGTTAGAGGCTTGAACCTTTTGTGTTTCTAAATCAACGGAGAGCCGAAAGCCCTCCATCTCCCGCACGGCACAAAAAAGCGTTTCGACATCTTCTGTCTTCAGCGTAATGGGCAAAATTCCGTTTTTGAAGCAGTTGTTGTAAAAAATATCGGCAAAAGAGGGTGCAATAATGGCAGAAAAACCGTAATCTAATAAGGCCCAAGGGGCATGTTCTCGCGAGGAGCCACATCCAAAATTGGCGCGCGTCACCAATATTTTTGCCCCCTCGTATCGTTTTGCATTCATTTCAAAATCAGGATTTAAGGACGAACTCCCGTCAAAAAAACGCCAATCATAAAAAAGAAACGGGCCAAAGCCGGTACGCTCAATGCGTTTTAGGAATTGCTTCGGAATGATCTGATCCGTATCCACATTCGGAAGATCTAAAATTGTGACCAGTCCATCTAATTTCTTAAAAGGTTCCATGTTGGTCTATTCCTCAAATATCCCTTGAAAGGAGAAAAGTCTGTTTTTCAGGCGCCACAACGTGGCGACTCATTCTGGCTGGCGGTACTGCCGCCTTACATCTACAAAATGGCCTTCTATGGCCGCCGCCACTGCCATAATCGGGGAGACGAGATGCGTACGTCCGCCTTTTCCCTGCCGTCCTTCAAAATTGCGATTCGAGGTGGAGGCGCACCGCTCTCCTGGTTTGAGTATATCGGGGTTCATTCCCAAGCACATCGAGCAGCCCGACTCACGCCAGTCAAACCCCGCCTCCTTAAAGATACGATCAAGCCCTTCCGACTCCGCTTCGCGTTTCACCTGTTGGGAGCCGGGAACGACCATGGCATAGACCTTCTCGGAAACTTTACGACCTTTTGCAAATGCCGCTGCACGCCTTAAATCTTCAATGCGCGCGTTCGTGCAAGAGCCAATAAAGACGCGCTCCACAGAAATATCTTCAATGCGTGTCCCCGGTTTAAGACCCATATAATCCAGCGCCCTCTGTGTTGATTTTCTCTCATCTGCATCGGTCGCATCTTCCGGGGCAGGAACGCGTCCGTTAATCGGCACAACTTGTCCTGGATTCGTTCCCCAAGTCACCTGCGGGGCTAACGAATCGGCATTGATCGTTAATGTTTTATCGTAGGAGGCCCCTTCATCGGAGGGCAGCATCTTCCAGCGGTTGATCGCCGATTCAAAATCGGTGGGCGCATATTTCCGTCCATTGAGATAGTCAAACGTTTTTTGATCAGGCGCGATCATCCCAGCACGCGCGCCTGCTTCAATAGACATATTGCAGACGGTCATGCGCTCCTCCATGGAAAGCGCGCGAATGGTCTCTCCCGCGTATTCAATGACATATCCTGTAGCGCCGCCGGTTCCAATCTGTCCGATAATCGATAAAATAATATCTTTGGCTTCAACCCCGTACGGAAGGGTCCCATTGACCAAGATCAAAAAGGTTTTTGGTTTTTCCTGCAGGAGGCATTGCGTGGCCAAGACATGCTCCACTTCGGAGGTTCCGATTCCAATGGCAAATGCGCCAAATGCCCCGTGTGTCGCGGTATGGCTGTCGCCGCAGACTAACGTCATGCCGGGCTGTGTCAGCCCCAACTCCGGACCGATAATATGGACAATCCCCTGATTGGGATGGTTCAAATCAAAAAGGGGAACACGAAATTGCTTGCAGTTTTGGATGAGTGTATCAATTTGTTGTTTAGAGATGGGGTCGGCAATGGGAACGCTTCGATCGGATGTCGGCACGTTATGATCCATCGTTGCGAATGTTTTATCAATGCGTCGAACTCTTCGGCCGGAAAGTCGTAATCCCTCAAATGCTTGTGGCGAGGTCACTTCGTGAATCA
>JBBTNS010000062.1:0-27404 GCA_038067655.1 Nitrospirota bacterium | reverse complement strand
CGGCCGGAAAGTCGTAATCCCTCAAATGCTTGTGGCGAGGTCACTTCGTGAATCAAATGACAGTCAATATAAAGGAGTGCCGACTGTCCCGCTTCGTAATGAACGATATGATCGTCCCAAATTTTATCAAACAAGGTTCTTCTGTTCATCATTCTAAACTTTATACTACCTATTGGGCACAGACGGTGTCAATTCTGGCGGGGCACTCCTCTTCTTGTTTAAATTCATTTTGAAAATTGAGAGGTCCCTATGTTTGTTTTGCCTTCCACCAATTTTCTCCCACACCCAAATCAACCTTCAGGGGGATAATCAGCTCCGCCGCACCTTCCATCAACAAGGGAACATTCTCCTGCATCAATGCAATCTCGCCATCGGGTACCTCAAAAATCAACTCGTCATGCACCTGAAGAATCATTTTGCTTTTTACGCCCCGCTCCCTCATCCAAAGATCAATCCGAACCATCGCCCGCTTGATGATATCGGCCGCCGATCCCTGAATGGGCGTATTCACAGCAAGCCGCTCCCCCGCCTCCCGCAAATTCTTATTGCCGCTTTGTAACTCCGGCACATCCCGGCGTCGCCCCAAAAGGGTGGTGACATAGCCATTTTGAGAGGCTTTTGCAAGCGTCTTTTCAATAAACGCTTTCACACCAGAATAAGATGAAAAATAAAGATCAATGTATCGTTTGGCTTCTTTTTGCGGAATCCCTAAATTGGCTGAAAGCCCAAATGGGCTGATCCCATAAACAATCCCAAAATTAACGGTCTTGCCCACCCGTCGCATCTCTTTTGTGATCACCTCTTTGGGAAGAT
The DNA here is from genome assembly GCA_038067655.1 of Nitrospirota bacterium. Classification (GTDB taxonomy): domain Bacteria; phylum Nitrospirota; class Nitrospiria; order SBBL01; family SBBA01; genus JACPZM01. The sequence goes on along the minus strand of JBBTNS010000062.1, from coordinate 26,591 downwards.
GGAAAATCTCGGAGGCCGTCTTCAAATGAATATCTTCTCCCGTCTGAAAAGCGAGAATGAGCGCTGGGTCTTCCGAAAGATGCGCCAAAATCCGAAGCTCAATTTGATTATAATCGGCTGTCAAAAGCTGCGATCCTTCCTCGGCAATAAATGCCTGACGCATTCTTCGTCCCCACTCTCCTACAACGGGAATATTCTGAAGATTCGGATCGGAAGAGGAAAGCCGTCCGGTTGCCGCGATGGTTTGATTTAATTTTGTATGAACACGGTGATATTTCTCATCGGCTAATCGCGGTAAGACATCCACATAAGTTGATTTTAACTTTACCCCATGACGATAGTTTAATATCTCGGCAGGGAGTTCGTGCGAAGCTGAAAGGTGCGTTAAGACCTCCTCGTCCGTGGAATAGCCGGTCTTGGTTTTACGAAGCGGCGTCAACCCGATCTCCTCAAAAAGGATTTTCCCCAATTGGCTTGGAGAATTAATATTAAACGCGTGTCCTGCTAAAGCATAAATTCGTTTGGTTAACTCTTCCAGCGACCGAGTCAGATCGTCCAACATTGCTTTGAAACCGGCGATATCTAATTTAATGCCGGCCTCTTCCATCTCCGATAAAATGGGAACCAATGGCATTTCAATCTCAGAAAAAAGCGAAGAGAGCCCTTTTTCATTAAGGAGAGTAGAAAGTGTTTTCTCTAACTCTAAAAGCACGGATGTCTGCTGATAGACCGATTTGATCGGTCGTGGATCAATCAGCGCGGCAACCGATGCCAGGGAGTAATCCCGATTTGTTGGATTGAGAAGATAAGCGGCAATTTGGGTATCAAAAAGTGGACCCGAAAAATTCACGCCCATTTTTTTTAGGATCGGTAAAAACGACTTCATCTGGTGGCCAACTTTATAGATGTCTTTTGATTCTAAAATCTCTTTTAGAGAAAGGGGACATTCATCTGCATTGACCAATAGATGAAAGGGGGTTCCAGTGACAGGACAGAGAGCCATGGTGATCGTCGCCTTATCATCAGAGGCAATAATAGAAATGCCAACGGATCCGCCCTCTTTGATCTGCAGGATTTTTTCGAGTAAATCAGATAGGTTAAAAATCGTTTCGGGTTCAATATCTTCTTGTTTTTCGGCAGGTTCGGTAGCTACGGCCAAGCTGCTCTGTGCCGATAACTCTTTGAGCAGCCCAGAAAATTCCAGTTCTTTTAAGAGGGGAATGAGTTCGCCCCGATTAAAAGGTAAAACCTGATAGGCCGAAAGATCAAACAAAATAGGGCAATTGGTATTAATGGTCGCAAGGGATCGGGACAATCTGGCATTTTCTTGTTCTTTTTCTAATGCCGCTTTGAGCTTTGGCTTTTTGACTTGATTCAGATTGGCTAAAAGATTTTCAATCGTTCCAAATTCGCAGATGAGGTCTTTTGCCGTCTTCTCGCCGACACCAAAAACTCCCGGAATATTATCAGCCGTATCGCCCATCAAACCCATGATCTCAATCATCTGGGAGACCCCGACACCAAAGCGTTCCTGAACCGATTCTTCCGTGAAGAATTTTTCTTTGAGCGAATCATACATGCGAATATTGGGGGAAAGGAGTTGAAGCATATCTTTATCGCCGCTCATGATGGTCACCGATAATCCTGCGGCCTCTCCTTTTTTGGAGAGGGTGCCAATTAAATCATCGGCTTCGAACCCTTCCTTCAAAATAGAAAAAAGCCCCAACGCCGAAACTGCTCGATAGATGTAGGGAATTTGAACCGCCAGATCTTCCGGCATGGCGGATCGATTGGCCTTATATTCTGGATAGGCAATATGTCGGAAGGTTGGGCCTTTGGTATCAAAAGTGATGGCGAGGTAATCGGGTTGCGCGTCCTTCACCATTTTTAATACCATTTGGATAAAACCGTAGATGGCGTTGGTGGGAAGGTGATTCGAGTTAGATAGTTCTCGGATGGCGTAATAGGCCCTAAAGATATAGGCACTGCCATCAATAATGTAAAAAGATTTCACCGGGGGGCAGCGCCCCCGGGCAGAATGAGCCGCCCAGTTTGGGCGTCTGGAAGAACAGATATTGCCATCAATAATTTAAAAAGTGGGGCTACCCCCCAAGTTTTTGGACCATCCATCCGGCCATGAAGAGTCCTACGCCTGCGCTTGCGAACGAGAACAAAAAATCCATACGACTATTTTGCATGATGGAGATGATCCATGCAACCAAAACCAGGCCAAGTCCAATCATCTGAATGGTTTTCGCAATGTAGTAGGAGGACTTTCCCATCTTTATTAGCTTCCCCCGACCACTTCTGCGCGGCACGTTTTACAAACAACCACGAATCCGTCTCCGGTCTGAACGGCGTGTGTTGGCTCGTCGTCGGCGCCGCAATGATCGCAAGGGTGAGGTGATTTATAGTCCGAATCCACTTGTTGTTCTGAATCGTAAGGCATTTGTCCCTCCTATGATGTCTTATGGTAACAAGATTGGGTCAATGAATCAATAAAAAACAGGACTGAATAATCTGTTGGTGCCCTTTAGATGAAGTCTGACCAGTGCATCTCTTTTTATGTTTTCTCTTTATACTCTCGAAAGCCTTTCAGCAAATCGGCAAACGACTTCGGTTTTGTGTTCCCAAATACGTTTAACAAGATCGGAAGTCACTCCGAGATAAAGTGTTCCCTTATAACGACTGGCCAACAGATAAACGCAAGGCTGCTTTTGCATGCCAATGTCCTGATAAAGGGCTGGATTCCGGCCTTCGCCGGAATGACGGCCCTACTAATAAGGGCAATACCGTATTGATACGAACCACAACCCACACGCGTCATACCGGCGGAAGCCGGTATCCATTGATGTCACTGGGGAGTTCAACCTTCCCACTTACAAGTGGAATAACACGTTTGCGACCCAGCTTGCTAATAAGATAACCATGCTCAAATACAACGTTCTGACGTGCCCGATCATGAAGCTCACCCTTTACTGCAAGGTCACTCACGTTTCCCTTGTCATCAGGTGTATAGAGAACGATAGCGAAGCCAACATCGGTGTTTGTTTCGATCTTCTCGATAACCGTCATTCCTTTATTGGCCTGCTCGTGAAGAATAACCGCCTCATACCCAAGTTTCTCTATGAAGCGAGCAACTTTATCCTTGAGTGCATCATATCGAATTATTTCCTGCTGTTCCTGTTCGGTGAGTTTGGGCATGTCATTATTCTTTAGTCGTATAACGTCCAGCCCGGAATTATATGCCTGAGGCAATGGGGCGTCAACGACGAACAACAGATCAGATGCCATTTACTCTTTTAGACTGCATTATGCTATTATCATAAGATGAAATTGCTTGAGTGGATCGGCAGAACGTTTATCTCGTTCTTGACTGAAATGGGTGCGATGGGGCTTCTTTTCTTTCGCGCCTTTGTATATATCTTTAGGCCTCCTTACCGCTTTCGTAACCTGATCAAACAGATGGAGTCCGTTGGCGTCGGCTCGATTCCCGTTGTCTTGATCACCGCGACCTTTACTGGAATGGTCTTGGCCTTGCAAGGCTATGCCGGGTTTAAGCGATTTAACGCGGAAGGCTTGGTGGGTACAGTCGTAGCGCTTTCCATGACACGAGAACTCGGCCCGGTGCTTACAGGGCTGATCGTTGCGGGCCGCGCTGGCGCCGCAATGGCCGCAGAATTGGGCACGATGAAGGTCACCGAGCAAGTGGATGCGTTGGCGACAATGGCAGTCAGCCCGATTCAATATTTGGTCACGCCCCGTTTCATCGCGGGGATTGTGATGCTCCCGATGCTGACTATTTTTTCTGATTTTATCGGCATTTTGGGGGGATATGTTATTTCAGTGAATATGCTGGGGGCGAATGCCGGGGTCTACCTTCGGCGCACGACGCAATATCTGGAAATGGAAGATATTTTTGGCGGCCTCCTTAAGGCGGCTGTCTTTGGCGGGATTATTGCCGGTGTGAGCTGTTACAAAGGATTTCAAGCCGAGGGTGGCGCCGAAGGGGTCGGCCGTGCCACAACCGGTGCTGTCGTTGTCTCCGAAATGCTGATTCTGATCTCAAACTATTTTGTGACGGCCTTCTTACAATGAGTGGATGAATTCCCCTCCTCAGATGAGGAGGGGTTCGGGGTGGTTTGAAAGGGCGTAGAAAAAGTAATGGATTCAAGTGTAAAGGAAAGAGTCTATGAGATTCTACCGCTCAAAAAGTAAAAATTAAAGGAAGTTTTCTTAGACAAACCACCCCCAACCCCTCCTTAACTAAGGCGGGGAGTATACAGGATAACATCCCGATGGCCATGATCGAGTTAAGAAATGTCCATAAACGATTCAAGAACCAGTATGTCTTGCGGGGCGTGAATCTAACTGTTGAGGCCGGAGAGGGGATGGTGGTGATTGGTGGAAGTGGAACGGGTAAATCGGTTATCCTAAAGCATATCATCGGCCTGATGCAGCCGGACGAGGGCAGCGTTATTATTGATGGACAAAACTTAGCCGAATTATCTGAAGACGCGCTCTTTGACTTTCGAAAACGCTTTGGCATGTTATTTCAAGGGGCCGCCTTGTTTGACTCTCTTACCGTTTGGGAGAATATTGGATTTGGCCTAAAGGAGCATAACCATTTGCCAAAAGATGAGATTATGGAGATCGTCCGGGAGAAGCTTTCGATGGTGGGACTTCGTGGGATTGAAGAAAAGATGCCTTCCGACTTATCCGGTGGAATGAAAAAACGGGTGGGGTTGGCGCGCGCCATCGCGATGGACCCGAAAATTATTTTATATGATGAGCCGACAACTGGGCTTGATCCGATTATGTCGGACGTGATTGATAACCTGATCTCGAAAATGAACAGAACACTTTCGGTCACCTCCCTCACCATTACGCACGACATGAAAAGCGCGTATAAGATTGCGAATCGGATTGCGATGCTTTATCAAGGAGAAATCTTAGAGGTCGGGACGCCAAAAGAAATTCAGGAAAGTAAAAACCCAGTGATTCAGCAATTTATTCATGGCAGTTCGGAAGGGCCGATTAGAACAGATTAAGATTTAATGGAGCAACAATCTTGTCTTTAACAGCAGAAGCAAAAGTCGGAGCGGTGGTTCTTTTGGGAATCATCACGTTAACCTACATGACATTTAAGATCGGCGGTTTTCAATTGGGCGATCGCGGATATCCAGTCTCTGTTGTCCTTCCGACTGTATCGGGTTTGGATGAGCGGGCACCGGTACAAATTTCTGGCGTAGAAGTCGGCCATGTTGAAAAAATTACGTTACAAAAAGGCGGCGGTGCGAAGGTGACGCTTCTGATTCGCCCTGGGATAGAAATCCCATCTGACAGCAGAGGAGTGATTGCGTCGAGCGGATTATTGGGGGATCGGTTTATTGAGATTGTGCTGGGAAAAGAGACAGCGCTTCTCAAAGCAAATGGCACCTTATTAACAGCGGCGAATAAAGGGGCCGACATCGAACAACTCACCGGACAGGTTTCTGACTTGATTACCCGGTTTGTAAAAGTCGCCGACGATCTTTCCGCGGTGACAGGCTCCTTGCGCGGTGCCGTTGGCACAAAAGAGGGGGAGCAGTCGCTGAAAGATATCATCGAGCATATTCGGTCTCTCACAAAAGGCGTTGACGATTTTGTTCGGGCGAATCAGGCTTCCATGGGCAACTCTATCACCAACTTAGAAAAGTTCTCCGTCCTTTTGAACAAAGAAGGGAAGGAGCTGTTAAATAGTGTAACGAATATTGCAAAGAAAATAGAGCGAGGGGAAGGAACCATTGGAAAGCTGATCACCGATCCGGGTGTTTATAATAAGTTAGAAAGTACGATGGATGATTTAAAAGGGTCGCTCGCCAGCATTAGAACAATCACGAAAAGAGTGGAGCAGGGGGAGGGGTCGATCGGAAAACTTTTTTCCGACGAGAAGGCCTATAACAATTTGAATGCCGCGTTAGAAGGGGTTTCCAACACGCTCGGACGGATTCAAAAATTTAAGACCAATATAGGATTTCGGAACGAGTATCAGTTGGCAGATCACGAAAATAAAGGATATTTCTCAGTGAAGCTTACTCCCCGTCAGGATAAATATTATTTATTGGAAGTGGTAGATGATCCGCGGGGAAGAGTTGAGCTAACAAAAAACCTCACGACGAGCAATGGGGTTCCCGTGTCGGTCTCTGATTTGAAGACCACTCGGAAGTTTAAGATCTCGGCGATGTTTGGGAAAAGGCTTCCTGTTTTAGGGCTTCGCATCGGATTGATAGAAAGTAGCTTTGGTCTGGGAGGCGATCTGTATGCAAATAACGATCACCTCAAGCTTTCAATGGATGTATGGGATTTTGACAGTGTAGACCCCGCATCCTCGGAGCCGCGTATGAAGGTTTCAGCCCAGTATGAGGTGCTGCGCTTTATTCATGTGAGTGCGGGCTATGACCAAATATTAAATTCCAATCTGGATACTTTTTTTGTCGGTGCAGGGCTTCGATTCGACGATGAAGATATTCAGTATTTAATTGGCGGGCTGGCCCTTTCAAAATAAGGGCACCCCATTTATGATAGAATGGAGTAGAAAAGGGGGTTCAATCAATGGAAAAAAATATTAAAAATCCTTTAGAGGTGATTCAAGAAGTCAAAGACGATGCGGACGCTTCAAAGCCTGAGGAAGCCAAGGCTGAAAAAGGCAAAAGAGAGAAGTTTGAACTGCCGAGTGGATACCTGCTTGCCAAAGAGATGAGAGAGTTATTTGAAGAAGATATCGTGACGCATGTTCAGGGGCCGAGCGAGCCAGAAGGCGATTAAGGTGCTGCGCATGGCGGTACTGCGTACGGCGTTAACGCTTCGCGCAGCTATCGAAGGCGGTTGAATACTCAGTCAAGTGCAACAGCTTGAAGCGATTGAATGTGACTTCAAACCTTAAAAGTCGTACAGTAGGTTATTAGCGATGCCCATAATGGGCCGTTCTTTGTTGGAGAACATTCCGGGTGGCGATTTACGAATATAAAGGTTTTGACAGTCAGGGAGAAGGAATCACCGGGATGATTGAGGCCGACCTCCCGCGTTCGGCCCGCGCCAAGCTTCGGCAAGACGGTATTTTTACCACAGACCTCACGCCCGTCACAGAAAAAGCACAACAAAACGACATTTTCTTTTCGGATAAGATTCCACTTTCTGAAACGGCTATGATGACACGGCAATTGGCAACGCTGTTAGGGGCAAGCGTTCCATTGATGGAGTCGTTGTCTGCATTGATTGAGCAGGTTGAAAAGCCGGTTCATCGCCAAGTGTGGGCCGATGTGCGAGATCGCGTACGAGAAGGTGTCTCTTTTGCAGACGCATTGGGGCATCACCCCAAAACCTTTTCTGCCCTCTATCGCCAGATGGTCAAAGCCGGAGAGGCTTCCGGAATGCTCGACCGTATTTTAGTTCGGATGGCACAGTATCTGGAATCGTCCGTTGCGCTCCGTAAAAAGATTTTCTCTATTTTAGCGTATCCCGTTCTCATGATGATTTTAAGTGGCATCATTTTGATTTTTCTCATCTCGTTTGTCGTCCCCAAAGTCACCAGCATTTTTTCGGATTTGAATCAAGCCCTGCCCCTCCCCACGATTATGCTTCTGGGCATAAGCCATCTTCTGCGAAGCTACGGGTGGTTGTTGATGATCCTGATTGTTTTAGCTTTCTTTTGGCTGAAGCGTTATATTTCAACGGAGGAAGGTCGCTGGCATTACGACCGAATCTCTATTCAATTGCCTTTGGTTGGAAAGCTTTTTAAGATGATGGCCATTGCCCGATTTGCAAAAACCTTGGCAACATTACTGGAGGCGGGGATTCCGCTTTTACCGGCCTTGGGGATTGTTCAAGACGTCGTGGGGAACAAGGTGATCGAAAAGGCGATTGTGGAAGCGCGTGAAAATATTCGTGAAGGAGAAGGGATTGCCGAACCGCTCAAAAAGAGCGGTCTTTTCCCGCCGCTTTTGACCCATCTTATTTCGGTTGGAGAAAAAAGCGGCGAGTTGGAGCCGATGTTAGAGAGGGCATCTCAATCGTATGAGAGTGACGTGGAGTTAGCCGTTACAACGATGACTTCCCTGCTAGGGCCGATGATGATTCTGGTAATGGGAGGGGTCGTCTTATTCATTGTGTTAGCAGTATTGCTGCCGATTTTCGACTTGAGCCAGATTGTAAAGTAGAGATCGACCATGAAATTCCACCAAAGTTAAAGAGAAATTTAATGATATTATGTCAGGACATTGATTATGACATTGCAATGGATACCAATACGATTGGAGATGCCGACTCCGACACGCTAAAAGGAATCATTTTAGGGGCAAACTGGCTTTTCTAGTTTTGGCACGCGCTTTTTTTGCGTCCGTGTTTGGCGATTTGTTGGGCGAATGTCGGGTTGATCATTGAATCGATGTTAAACGTTTAACCCGGAAGTAAGTTCTGACCATTGCACAAAACCTCTGGATTCTGGCTAAAGGCATGGCGGAATGACAAAACTTGGGTTGTTTTATTTTAGCCTATAATTTCAATGCGTTATGTCTGACTATGACGTGACCCTGTTAGTATCTTCTTCTCTATCTGAACGCAGTTTTTCGATGATGGAATACCAAAAAGCGGTAAATTTTTTCTTCATGGATAGGCGAGCCCATAGACCGATCCCCACTGCAATAATCCATCCCACAACAATCCAGCAGTGATTCATCAAATATTCTGATAAACTCACAAAACCGTCCAGAGAAAACAGCCCTCCCAGGGCTTTGTACCATTTCTCTTCAGCATGGAACAGGTATCCACCCAGTGCCAGTAAAGAAAAAACGAGAAATAGATAGTATGCGAAAACCCTAACCCTTACCAAACAAGCGTGTTTTTCCAGAAGGGATGTGTGCGGGTGTATGGCATTCTTAAATTCATTAATAAATTTTGCCAGATCACTCCCAACAGGTCGCGAAGATACGACTTCAAAATCCCTGGGTAAATTTCCCGGGGCATAACCGTCGGTCCCCTGTAAAATTCGCTCAATTGTACTGATATGAATTTTGGGAGTTGTATGGGCATTTTGACAGAATTTTGCAATATCTCTCGGTTTGTACCGGTAATAAACCGCCAGGCCTGCCCTCGAGTTATACAGTTTATCGTTTATATCCTGGTGCTCCTGATAGACATTCCAATCATGGCCGATAAACCGAAGACCCGGCTGCCCAGGTTTTCCCATGCTCGCCTTTTTCATCATCCAATCAAGAGACACCAATGACATGCCTTGCCTTGGGTATCCGCCTCCCACATTCGTATGCACCCCTGAAAACCAGACCTGTTCGATTTTCTTATGGGTTTCAGATTCTTCGTTCCACAAAACGGGGTGAAAAGACTGCCGTTCATCATCAATGGCCAATGCCTGACAAGATTGTTCTACGATATCGCTTAACTTATTATCCTTAAATCTAAATTGGACAATACAATTTAGAGCTTCAGTGAGCCAATCAAAGGGAAGCCCAACGGCATCCACAGTGTCCCACACGCCAATGAAACGTATAGGAACGGGTCGAAAAAAAATGTCACGCCCGACCCCTTGCTGGAACGCTTTAATATCCTCCTGATTATACAGCCATCTCCTGTAATACCTGGAATAAGCCTTCCAAACCAAATCCATAAATTCACTTTCATTGTCCTGCCATTTCAGCAGTCCATAGGTGTTAATCAAGCCGGCCAGCATTCTCACGGTATAGGCCCCCCGGCTAAATCCAAAAAGATAGATGTTATCCCCCGGTTCGTACACCCTAGAGAGTTCCGAATAAAGTTGCCGGATATTACGACTGAGCCCCCATCCGACAACTCCCGTTACTATTCCTATCAATTTTATACCTTCCGTGCCGACGCCATTGTCGTAAATAGCAACCTGTGGGTTCAGTTCTGGATCGTTTTTGTGGCCATGCGTATCCACCGCTTCATAAAGTTTAAATCATTCGTTCCCCGGCCTTTAATCGTTGTGTTTCCTGTTCCATCGGAACAAACGACTATATTTTTAGGGCGCTTTGCGATCATTTTTTCTCCATGGATACTTTTTACGAATGATGAAATTACTGCGTCTTGAGATATTCAATCAGCGCGTCTTTTTCTTCCGGCATGAGGTCGAATCCGTACTCATGGCCGCCATTGCCGTTTCCCTTTTCGGCAACATTATGCCGGGTTCCAATACGCATCGCCTCTTCCCCCTCGGCAACAAAACCGACCTTCACCGGGTCATAAACGTTGTAGCCGCGATAAAAAACTTTTGGGCGTTTGTCTTTCGGCTCCAAAAGATCATGCAAGGTCGGCACGGAGCCGTTGTGCAGATAGGGTGCCCGCAGCCAGATTCCATCCAAATGCACCGCGATATACCCAATTAACTTTTCTTCTACTAACCCCTTGCGTTCTATGCCGGTATTCTCCACGACAAAACGGTTCGCAGCGATGGCCGCCTCCTTACTCCATGTGAGAAGACGATTCGGGTCTGTACCGACTTCATCTAAGGAAATCGGTTTCCCCGTTCGTTCGCTCACATGACAGGCCGCACAAGATTTTTCAAAAATCGGTTTCCCCAGCAGAACCTTCTGCGGGTCAATCGGAAATGGATAGACGGGCGCAGGCTTGTTGCGCAAATAGTCCTCCAGCCATTTGAGATGGCCGAGAAAATTGTTCCGATCTTTTGGGGCATCGTTCAAAATCCCTAACGCAGAGTCAGCAATGACCGAATAGACATCGTGGGTGGCACCGTCCCAATTCACCGACATCTGCTCCGAATTATATTTTTTCAGATTCCAGATAGACGGGATATCGCCAGGCCCAAAGGTATCGTCCATCGGAAGTTTGATCATGACATACTTGTTCAGGTTCATTCCATCAGTGCGGCCCCGGCCCCACCTCGGGAAATCGGCCCGGTAGATCCACTTAAACTGAGGCTGCTGTTCAAGCAGTGCCCGTTGCGTAAAAGGAATAATTAGAAAACGATAGAGCAGCCCATCAATAAAAGAAACGTCCGTGACCGATCGCATTTCCGTCAGAATGGTGTCCGCATTAAAACGAGGGTCCTTGGCCACATCCATCAAAAAGCGAAAAAGACCCCCGATATCCGTGGTGTTGCCCGGCCCCGCCACAACAAACGTTGGATTCTCGCCCTCCTTTGAGCGATAGCTTGAGGTATGACAAACAGCGCAGGTGTTGCCCACGCGCGGGAACCCGATCACCTTTTTGGTAAAACCGATTGGCATCTCTTGGCCCTGTTCCCAAGACATGCCTAAAGAGGCATAGCCGCCCGGCCCCGGAAGCAAGTCTGGAAAAATACGAGGCAGCACATACCAGATCCAATAGGGAATGCCGGCGGTATGCTCCGCGCCAATGGAGCCATACTTAAACCGCATCTCGGGGGTTGCCATCACCCAGTCGGGTTGCGGCTCTTCCCGAAAAAATTTGTACCATCCAAAGTAAGCGCCGGCGCCCATCAGCAGAAAAAGTGCAATCAGTACGATTTTTATTTTTTGCTTTTTATTCCCCTCTTGTTTTTCCATTTTGTTTTCTCCTTAGAAAGTTTTCATATATTCCACTAATGCTTTTTTCTGATCCAGCGGTAATGTCGTTCCGTAGGCGTCTCCCTCGTGTCCTTTGTTCCCATTGCCGGGAAGGCGCGTATCGAATTTAAAGTGCCGCCTCCCATTCTCCTCCAGAACGTCGGAGAGAAAGCCGATGCGTGCTTGATCATACACATCGTACCCGCGATAAAAAAACGGCGGCCTTTGATCACCCGGCTCCAACAGATCGTAAAGCGTCGGCACCGAGCCGTTGTGCAGATAAGGCGCCCTCAACCAAATACCGTCGAGCGGCATATTGGCATAGCCATAGGTCTTTTTGAAATTAGAAAATCGCTCGCTGGAATCTTTTGTGCCGGCATACAACAGATTTTGATTGACCGCCAAATCGGTTGTATACGAATCAAGACGATGACGATCGGTTCCGATTTCGTCAATCGGAGTGACTTGACCAATCAACGCACCCGAAAAATTTTTCCCACTGATGCCATGACAACCGGCGCAAACGCGCTGATAAATCTTGCTCCCTTCTGCGGAAAGTGCAGGATCAATGTGGTAAGGATAGGGAGGGGGCGTGTGGGCCAGCAACCATTTCTCGATTCGTTTGATCCGAGGCCGATCCAGCGTGGGCGGCGTCGCGCCAGTGCCAAATGCCGCGCTTTTGTTGCGCTCCTCGACTTTATTGTTGTTGCCATCCCAGTGCAAATGCATTCCCTTGCGCGGCGCTTGTAGCCAGATGGATGGAAAATCCGTCGTGCCGATCAACTCGCGCTCTGGCGCCTTATCCATCGCAAACTGAAAAACGGCCTTGGCCGAACCAAACGTATCCACGCGCCCCGGCCCCCAGTCCGGAGCTCCCGGCTTTAACATAAATGCAAACGAACTTTCCAGCCGCAACAGCTGGTCGCGCATTAAATAAATGGCCAATGGATAGACGACAGAGCGGTCTAGCAAACTCAACCGGCCTTCCGATTGTTCAATTTCCGGAATCAAATGATTGGGAGAAAAATTTTTATCCTTCGCGCAGGAAAAGATGAACCGCTCAAACGCCATCAATCGAAGACGATGCGCCGGCATCCCCGTGACAATCTTCAGAGCGCTATTGGGCGTATCGCGGATCGTACCGGTATGACAAACAGCGCAATTTAAGAAGACCCGATCTATACCCAGATGCCGACGTTTCGACATGCCAATCGGAAGCGCCTTTCCCTTCTCGTAAATAAAACCAAACGCCTCATACTCCCGACCCGGCGAAAGATTCCCCCTTGTTTCTTCGGGCAGGTGACGCTGGCAAACGCGCGGCAATACTTTCCAGATCGGATAGGGAAATCCGGCCGTGCGCTCTCCGCCGGTTGATCCATATTTGAAGTGATCTTCAATCGCCACATAATTCACAGGGGTATCTTCTGTAAATCGGATCAAAAGAGCGACGAAGACCGCCCCAATCAACAGACTGATCCCAATGACTATCCCCTTGAGGACATTATACTTTGTCTGAATGTTCATCATGGTTCTCCCTATTTTTGTCCCACGCGCCCTTTGAATAAACGCCTACACCGGCGCCAAGCAATCAGGGAGCGAATCATATTCCTGTAAAACCAACTTTTCCGATTCAAAAACCGGTCGACCGGAAGATTTCAGCAGATTCGTAACATATTGTTTCATCACCTTGAGGTCGGGATGATCGGCCCACTGTTTCGGTGAGAAATTGCGCCGCTTCAACGCGATTTCAGGCGGCATCGGAGTGTGCGCCCTTTGATCTAAGGGTCTTTGCCCCATCTCAAGACGAAAGAAGATGCGTTCAGCACACTGGCTGAGATTCGCTTGAACCTGCTCCTCTGATCCGTGGAGAAAATTGGGAGGAAAGGGGTCTTGCTCATGATGACACGCCCCACAATATTGGTAAAACGCCGCCATTGGGCCGGGTTGCCTCTGCCTTTCTCCTTCCCCTTTTTTATTGTTGTGTTCGCTGGCAGAAACAGCCGCCGGCATCTTCGTATCATCAAGGCAGCACCCAATCGGATTGGTTACATCGAGTTTCTCAAAAAGGGCGTTCATTACTGCGGCACGCCGGAACGGCTTTTTCGCAAACAGATCAGATCGCCCAAGCCTATTTTCTTTGGTAATCTGGTCTATCGCTTGCTGAACAACCGAGAAATCGTCTTTCACCTTAGCGGTCGCGGTGCCCCTCTCTTTGCCTCGTTCCATTTCAAACGAGATTTCGGCAATGGCCCGGCCGTCGGCGAGTCGTGCATGTATCGGCGCAGTTTTTTGAGCCAGCCCCAAATGGCCGATGAATTTCTGGCGATCTGACACGACTGCCCCGGCAGCGCCACCTGTGACGGCAATATCTGTTAGAATATTTCCATCTTTAAACCATAGATGATCCAATGTTCCAGCCATGCCGCCTGAATTAAAATAGATCACGCCATCCATTGAAAAACCGTCTGTACGATCGGAACGATTGCATTGAAACAATAGACGGTCAATCGCTGTTTTTTGCCATCGAGGGGAAAAGAGACAGTCAGCGGTATATTGAGAAATCTTGTCCTCGGAGTTTGCACGATGCTTAAAAAGTGCGGCATCCAGTCGCTCTATATCCTCTCTCGCAAGAAATCCGGCTAAACCTGCGATTGCACGATCCACGATTTCTTGTTTGTTGGAAGTCGGCCAATGTGCGATCGGATCGCGCAGGACGGACGGCTCAAAAAATGACGCCGGTGTTTTCTGATCCTGATTTTCCGGCTCTAAAAAATCAAACGGATTGCGGTTTGGGATATCGGGATTGGGAATAAAAAATCCTCCGGGCCATTTCTCGCTCAACTGTTTTATGAATCTTGCGGAAAATGTCGCAATTTCTGGCCGCTTTTTTCGAAGATCTTTGGGTGATCCCAAACGATATTGCAAAAGAAGCCTTGTCAGATCGGCCCGGCAAGAAATTGATTCATCGGGCGAAGCTGGCACTTCGCACCCCTCTTGCCAAAGTGCCTGATAGACCGAAAGGAGATTGGCGCGGTCGGTCGCCTCATCAAGGGCATTGGGAATATCTACCCCTTGGTGGATTGGCATTTGATAAAATGTTCTCCCTTCGGCTTTAAGCCTAGATGCGATCTTGGGATTGGCATTGGTTTCGTCCCACAAAGGTCTGGAAAAAATCGGACCTTCATTTTGATGACAAGTCGTGCAGAGGGCGCGATTCGCATAGATCACTTCTTTCTGCCCACCTTCGCGATAATCGCGAACAATCTGGAATTCAAATCGTCCAGCGGCCTCGTTGTAACTAATCACCTCAATGACGCCACTCTTTTCCTGATAGCCTAAAAACAGACGGTCTTTTAAATAAAGATTGTCCCTGTCTGCTTGAAAGGCAGATTCGGTATCCACACCCAACACAACCCTCGGATACCTAAAAAAAACGCCGGCAGCGGCATTTCGTTGAAGAGAGCGATTGATTGGTATCAAGACCGACTTCAATGGAGAGCCCCTCGCAGGAGTTGCACCCCCCGCCCCACTTTCAATCTGCCGTTCTATTTTTTGGACCAGCACCGTAAAAGGAAACGGAACGTCATATCTTCCGTTTCCGCCTTCCTTGTCGGTCACCAGATAATCAAAGAGAGACCGGCCGACCGGTGGCAGATCGCTTCCCGACGTAACCCCATCAACCCGCCATGCCGCCTCCTTTAGCAAAGATGAAGGAGGCGGCGTTTGGGTCGTGGTCTCTTTACACGATGAAGCAAAAAAATAAAAGGGCCGCCATCACAAGGATAGGGTGGATCATCCTAAGAGTCCCTTGAAAAACCTACTGCGCAATCGAATGCGCAAATGACTTTGATGGCTGCGCGAAGCGTTCTGCCTTCCGCAACATCTTTTATCGGGCCATTGTCGTCATGCGTTGTGAGCCGATCCAGCAATCTTCTTCCGCTTTTCCGGATGCTGCCGCCTTCTCGGCAATCTCCTTGTTGTAGAGCGTAAAGTTTAAGATAAAGGCCCGCTTCATGTAGGCACGCCCCAAGTAAAAGCCGGGCCGAACCATACGAATTTCGTCTCGGACCAACAGGCCCTCCCGACCGACTAATACGTCCGGATTCTCGCGGTACCCGGGAATATCGTCGGTAAAGGCATAATCAATAATGACCGATTCTCTCCGGCCATCCAATAGACTTTGCCCGCAATAAAGCTTTGCCGGAAATAAAAGCCATGTATCTTTTCCATCAATTTCTTGTTTCGAAATTTTATCAACCCCTTCTCCAAGAATGGGTTTGAGGACTGCAAGATCATCAATTCGATTGCGTAGTACCCGCTCCTCTTTGTAGAAGACCTTTCCTTTCCAGACGGCCTCTCCAATCTTCTCAATCGTGGCGCCCTTAAAATTAACAAGCTGTCCCTTAAGTCCCCCTCCCACGATTTCTGCCAATCGGGCAGAACCGGTTTCTCCTACAGGAAAGAACATTTGTCCGTCAAAGGTGCCGTCCGGAATTGGGCCGGCCGTCAGCCGCGCATAGATTTGATCCACTTGCTCCTGGGTCGCAAGCTTTAGATTCTCCGGTGTGATTTTCGCAAGATCGGCGGGTGTCAGTGGCTTTTCATGCTCCAGCCGGGCAAAATCAATTTTATCGGCATATCCGCTTCCGCTTTCGCCATAAGGAATGAGAGGCGGCCCTAACGGTCCAGTTATCCAATCAAATACAATCTTTGCCAAAGCGATCAATACGATGCTGCCTAGAATTAGTTTCAGATACTTTTGCATGGTTATCCTCCTCGTTTTATAACGTTGCCATGAATGCGATTAACGCTCCTTTATCTTTGTCCGAGAGGCCTTCCCCGAATGGGTGTCCTTCATTCTCGATAATCGTTGGGCTGTTGCTGTAGACATCCCTCAACTCTCCGGCCACCTCGATCAGTCGTCCCGGCTGCGCAATCAACTGATCGCCTCTCTCTTTTACCTTCTTCGCAATCGCTTCCCCTCTTTTTTCGACCAGTTTTTTGAAATCAACACGAGAGAGGATAATATCTCCCGCAAACGCCTTGTGGTTAAAATTGCCAATGCGGGCGGCTGGAATCCCTTTCGGAAAAACAATCACGCTCGATATATACCGCTCGATATTTTTGTCAGAAATCTTCGGAAACAGCTTAATGACAACGTCGTCACTAAACGACATAACCTTCGGAATTCGTTTATTCGGAGAAAGAAGATCCTCCATCGAGGCCTTGTAAAGTTTATATCGGCCTTCCACGCTTGGATCAAATGACCAGCAGGGCGGAGGATTAGAAAGTGCCTGTACTGTTCCATCCGCAGCAACCGTCACATAAGGAGAGACGTAATGCTCATCCTCCGGCCCCCCGCAAAGTTCAGGACCCATTGCGTTGTTGTGCATAAAAGGGGCATGCGCCCAGGCGTTTAACAGCGAGACGTTCCGATAATACCCCCGTCCGCCATCCGATGGCTCCTTGAGTCTCGGATCATGTTTCTGGGCACGAAGCGTTTCGGAACCGTATTCCTCCCAGACTTTTCCTTTCATATGGTTGGAGTGTAGTGCGCGCGCCCGAGAGGTGCCGACTTCCAAAATCGGGGTCGCCTGATCGTTTCCAAGCCAATCCACGCGGATTCCTTTGTCTTTCGGATTATCAGAGACGGCTCTAAAATCGCGCCCGTCAATCGGGCCTTCCTGTGAGGAATGACATTTGGCACAATTTTGTGCAAAAACAATCTTTCCCTGCTCAACCGATCCCTTACCATATTCCTTATCCAACTGTTCGGTCAGATCGCGGAGATTTTTATGCCCTCTGGACTGATATAAATCGGTTGTTCCGGCGGATAAAAGAAAATCTTTAAGGTTAAGCAGCCGGTCTTCAACCGCACGAAAGCCAGGACAATCGCGGCGGGTCTGACCGATATCAAATGGTGTCTGGCTAAAACCTCGCTGGGTGGGGTCCAATTGCCGCAGGTCCGCCAAGTGATTGGCCCACGACTCTTCTGAACAAGTGCCAATATTGATATAGACCCGCTGTATCGCCTCCAGGATACCAATGGTGTCTTCTCCGCCTTTGAGAATATGATGCACGGCCTCCTGGCGTTTTCCCCGAATCCAGCATTTGCCCTCTTTCCCCGGTTCGCACCAGCAGGATCGGGAATCGGCGCCAATTGGACAGGATTGGGCTTTTCTCCATTTGATGACCTCTTCGTTCGCAAAGGTCGGACGCTTGGAAAGATTGATCAGCGCGTTCATCGTTCCCGGATTATTAATCTGGTCGGTCGGAATAGCGGAAGTATCCACCGCACCAGGCCGAGCGTGGGCAAAGACCTGATATTCAATGGATTTTAATGACATCCCGGAGCCAAGAATCTGAGAAAAACGGGCATATTGATTTCCGACCGTTCCGGAAATATTTTCCCACAGCGGATGGGCCGGATCTTTGGGTGGTTTTGCCGGATTAAAAGCGATATGACAGGCGCCGCAGGAAAGGCCGATCAGAAAAGGAGGTTCAACGGAGGGATCCATCACGCGAGAAAGTTCGGGAAGGTCGGGATCGAGAGACGCCATCTTTGCATTGTAACCGCTCCACGTGCCGATTTGTCCTTTATTGACCTTTAGCCACGCGGCTTTATTGAATCGGGGGTTCGGAAATTTGCGGATACCCAATGCCCCGCTGGAAGTGCCAAACCGAAGATCGCATGATGATTGCCGCTGGTCTTTTGGGCCGTGCCGATCACTCCCCTCGTTTACAAACGCGGCATCCTTAAGATCACAGGCTGGGTCTTTATAATCGGCCTTGCCAACCGACGGAAGGAGGGCATCATCACCGGCGCAGAAATCAAACCCATAAGTCTCGTCCAAGCTCTTGGCAGGACAATTCGGATCGCCCGGCTTACAGCAATCGGGATCGTTGATGAGTCCCTATTTGTTGAAGCGGCTTTCCCGCGAAGTCGCACTTAAAAAACGGTACCAGTCAATCGCCACGCCCAGACGCTGCGGGTAAACGTACGTAAAAAATCGCTCATTTCCCGCCGTGGCCTTAAACCAAATTTCGGCTCCCGCCTGCTCTGACTCATTTAAAGTGCCGCCGCCATAGCGCAAACTCGCCGCCGGTGTTTCCTTTAAGTGGTCTTGTGTGCTAGGCGCGCCGGCCGATTCCGCAGCTGATTCGGCGATAGAGGCATAGCGCATGATAACAAGTAGACTCAATAAAAAAACCGAACTGATAATCGCTAAAATACGTTTCTGGGTCATCTTCTCCTCCGCTCCAAGTTTAAAAGATATTGTTTCTTTGTTTACATTAAAAATAAGCACCCTATTGGAAAATAAGCGAAACTCTCACACAATCTTCCATGAATGTCAATGTCAACAATAACCCTTTGTGATTCCAAAATTAAAATGTCAGTAAGATAAAAATTGTGACATTTTGTTTGTGGAATTAAGCAACATTTTGATTTTGGCGGGACATCGAACCTTACAACTTTTCAATCTCTTCCATCACGGCATCCACGATCTTTCTGGAAGTCTCAATGGATTCCGGCAAGGCATAAAACGGAGCCATCGCAATGGGTGTGCCAAAATGAATCGTTGTCTTTTTTCCAATACGAGGAAAGATTGACCCTTTTGGCAAGACTAAATCAACGCCGCGAACACGAACGGGAATCACCTTTTTAGGACGACCGTCATAGATAATCTTTCCAACACCAGACTTTCCTTTCAGAAGCTGCCCTGTCGTCGAACGGGTTCCCTCTGGGGCAATCAGCACCACCGAACTTTGTAGTAATTCGGCCATTTTCTGAATCGCCTTTAAATCACGGCTTCCGCGGCGCACCGGAAACGCGCCCCATGACGCGATAACATTGCGAATAATCGGAAAATCAAACAGTTCTTCTTTGGCGGGCGCCCGCCACCAGATGGGAGAGAAAAACGGCATTGCGGTCACGCCAACAAGGAAGGGATCAATCGCGGAGATGTGATTGTACAAAAGCATCACGGAAGGCTCCCCCTTTTGGGGGATATTTTCCTTTCCGAGCACTTCAACACGATTAAAACCTTTGAAGATGAGCCACCAAAAGGCAAGGCCAACAACATGCCAACAATTTGTAAAAAAACCAGGCCCTTTCATTAGAGGGGGTCGTAGAGATGACAGGCCACGCGATGTCCCGGCTCTTTTTCTGTGACCGACGGATAAATCTCCTTGCACTCCGGCATCACGTGGGGACAGCGCGTGTGAAAATAACATCCAGACGGCGGAGCCGCAGGAGACGGAATATCCCCCTCCAAATGCACAATCGCTTGTTTGCTTCCAGAATCAATCTTGGGCACCGCCGACAAAAGGGCCTCGGTGTACGGATGCATCGGCGAGGAAAAGACCTGCTCTACTTTTCCGTACTCGACAATCCGGCCCAGATACATGACGGCAACGGTATCGGCAAAATACTCAACAATCGAAAGATTATGCGTAATAAAAAGATAGGCCAAGCCTAAACGATGTTGAAGACTTTTGAGTAAGTTTAATATTTGCGCCTGTACAGAGACATCCAATGCCGAGGTGGGCTCATCACAAACAATCAAGCTAGGATTGACCGAAAGCGCACGCGCGATGGCAATCCGCTGCCGCTGTCCGCCTGAAAATTCGTGCGGATATCGATGCTTTGCGTCAAGGGGAAGTCCCACCTGTTCAAGCAGTTGATGCAGATGATCGTTCCATCCAGTACGATTGACATTGGCGGCCAGCAGGCCTTCGGCAAGAATCTCTCCAATCGTCATTCTGGGATTGAGTGACGCGTACGGGTCTTGAAAGACCATCTGCAATGCTTTTCGTATTTTTCGAAAGTTTTTTTCTGGCATTTTTGAAAGATCGAGTCCACGAAAAGCAACGCGGCCGCTGGTTTGCTCCGTTAATCGAATAATCGCCTTGCCCGTCGTTGTTTTTCCGCAACCGGATTCACCAACCAATGCGACAGTCTCTCCGGGATTAATATCAAACGAAACCCCGTCAACGGCTTTCACGAAACCCTTTACAGAACGAAACAGGCCTTTTCGTATTGGAAAATGAACCGCCAAATCCGAAACGGACAAAAGCGGTACAGTTGTTGGAGCGGTTTCCTGTGCATCCGATGCCGATTTCTCAGACCAGGACACGCCGCCCTCTTCTTCCCATGTTGGGCCAAAAGGAGGAAGGGGACTCACTTCTACCCCCGCGTTCGGATCGTAGAGATGACACAAGACTCCCCCACCTCCCGAATCTTCAATCCATTTTGGCGGTGCCGGCTCACAAAGCTCCCATGCAAAATGACATCGGTTCACAAAACGGCATCCGGTAAAAGGATGAGAAAGCGGAGGAACTGAGCCCCTGATGACAGAAAGTGCCGATCCTTTCTTTGTCTTATAGGGCAGTGAATCAAACAGTTTCCTAGAGTAAGGGTGCATTGGATTCTCAAAAAAATCGGCCTTACTCGCACGCTCCACAATCTGCCCGGCATACATCACCGCGACTTGGTCGGCCACCTCTGATACGACACCCAGATCATGCGTAATAAATAAAATAGCCATGCCGCGCTCTTTTTGAATTGTTCGCAAAAGATCCAGGATTTGGGCTTGAATCGTGACATCGAGCGCAGTGGTTGGCTCATCGGCAATCAAAAGATCCGGCTCGCAGGATAGCGCCATGGCAATCATCACCCGCTGCTTCATGCCGCCTGACATCTGATGTGGATAGTCGTTGTAACGCAAATCCGGGTCGGGAATCCCCATCTGATCCAAAAGGTTTAAGACCTTCTTGTATGCATTCTTTCGGGTCTCGTTTAGATGATGTAAAATTGGCTCGGCAATCTGCTCTCCAATGGTCATGACAGGATTGAGTGCCGTCATTGGCTCTTGAAAAATCATGGCGATCTTTCGCCCGCGAATTTCTCTCATTTCAGATTCTGACAATGGGCAAAGATCTGTCCCATGCAGTGAAATCGATCCCCCGACAATACTCCCCGGATAGGGGATGAGCCGAAGGAGTGAAAGCGCGGTCATGGACTTTCCGCATCCAGATTCCCCCAACAGACAAAAGATTTCGCCGCGGGAGATCTCTAATGAAACATCATCTACCGCACGAACGATTCCCTCGTGAGTATTAAAATAGGTGCGCAGATTTTTAACAGATAGAACAGGTTCACTCATAAAATGACCTACGATAGCCCTCGTCCTTTTAAACGCGGATCTAGCGCGTCACGCAGGGCATCAGAAAAAAGATTGGCCGACAATACCAATCCAAACATCATGATAAAAGCCGACAAAAGCGACCACCAAACCACTGGCTCTCGCGCCATCTCAAGACGCGCACTGTTAATCATATTCCCCCATGAAATCATCGCGGGGTCAACACCGATCCCGACATAAGAGAGCACGGCCTCCGCGAGCACCAATCCGGAAAATTCTAACGCTGAGACAATTAATACAATATGCATCACATTGGGAACAATATGCCGAAAAATAATCCGAAAGTGTCCGACTCCCAACACAATCGCCGATTGAACATATTCCAGCTCCGAAATTTTCAACGTCTCGCCCCGCAAAAGCCGGCAAAGACCAATCCAGCCGGTGATTCCTAAAATAAGGCACAGGAAGAATAAGCGCAAATCGGCCCGCTGTGCAATACTGGCAAAATCATCCATGTGACTATCCATATATCCATCCAAAATGAGAACCCCCGCCGCAATTAAAAGTACGCCCGGGACGGAACTGATCGTCGTATAAACATATTGAATCAAATCGTCTACCCGTCCTTTGAAATAGCCTGCTGATATCCCTAAAAAAATAGCAAACGGGAGCATCATCAATGTCGTCAAAGAACCGATAACCAACCCCGTTCGAACGGCCTTCAGCGACAGATACAGGACATCCTGCCCAACTTTATCTGTACCCAAAACATGATAATCCGAAGAAAGGGGAACCAGCATAAAAATAAGGAGGGTCAACACCCCTGCCGTCAAGAAAATTGCCCGCCAGGCGATAGGATATCCTTCGCGGAAAAACCGTCGGAAAGAGTGAGAAACGCTCTCATGGTACCATTGACCTAGCACAAGAATAAAGAGCGCTACGAGAAAAAGGACAAGGGCTATCCCGGCAAATAATCCACGCAAGGTTGTTCGTAATATATCGTAAAATTGTTCGCCTTGATTTTCTAAATGGCTTCCGCCGTAAAGGAGTCTCGGATAAATTCGTCTCTTCTTTCCATCTGAATCTTCCACCGTTTCTTTTGTAAATGCCTTGACAGCGAGCGGCAAGGAATAGCTTTTTTCGGTCTGAACGCGAAGTGGTGTTAGCGCGTAATCGAGGAGAGATAAAACCTCCGTTCCCCAAATAGCGGCATCTTCGATGGGAGCAGTCGCTTGGGCAATCGGAGCCGTTGCACGAAGGCGGAAATGAACCGAATCCGAAAGTCCAATCAACAGATAAGAAAGTAAAATAATGAATGAAGCGGACGCGACAGGGCGGCTGGCAATTTGTTTGATCGCCATGCGGAACGTCTCCCTTTTAAGCGCGTAAAGAAACGAAATAATCGACAGGGCCAACACCAGATAGATTGCGATATCGGTCCACAAAAAAACCGGTTTAAATGCCATGATTCAAATACCCGTAACCTGTCTTGTCATAAGAGATCAATATACAATTTTAAGTCTCAATCCTCAAGAAGTTTATTTGCGCTAAGCTTTTATTAAAAATAATATGCTATGAAACCGCATCGTTCTATTTCTTACTAACAGGCTATTTCCCCCCAATTTGACATAGAAGCGCAATCTCTTTACCATCTTAAAAATAGTCATGCCAAACGAAAAAAAGATCGTCATCAAAGGGGCGAGACAGCATAACCTCAAAAACATCGATCTGGAAATCCCGCGTGATCAATTAGTTGTTATTACTGGGCTTTCCGGCTCTGGTAAGTCGTCTTTAGCCTTTGACACACTCTATGCGGAAGGGCAGCGTCGCTATGTGGAGTCGCTTTCCGCCTATGCCCGGCAGTTTTTGGAGCAGATGGATAAGCCCGATGTGGATGTGATCGAGGGCTTATCTCCCGCCATTGCGATTGAGCAAAAAACAACCAGCAAGAATCCGCGCTCAACCGTCGGCACCGTGACTGAAATCTATGACTACTTCCGGCTTCTTTTTGCACGCATTGGCCACCCGCTTTGTTACAAATGCGGCAAAGCGATTTCCTCTCAAACAGTCTCACAAATGGTGGACGCGATCTCCCAATATCCCAAAGGGGAGAAGATCGAAATTTTAGCCCCGATTGTCAGTGACCGCAAAGGGGAATACAAGAAGGAACTTCAATCGCTTCGCCAAGGGGGATTTGTCCGGGCACGAATTGACAAAGTGATGGTAGACCTTTCCGACGAAACTGCGCCTTCCATTAAAGATCGCAACAAGAAACATACGATTGAAGTGGTAATTGACCGTCTGGTTATGAAAGAGGGGCTAACGCGGCGGCTTTCCGACTCGCTGGATTTGGCCGTGAAGATGGGAAGCGGCGTGGTGCGTGTTCTGCGGGAGAAAGAGGGGGAGCGTCCCCTGCGAGAGGTGCTTTTTTCCGAGCGTCTTTCTTGCGTAACGTGCGGCGTGAGTTATCCTGAAATTGAGCCTCGGATTTTCTCGTTTAACTCCCCGGAAGGCGCGTGCACAGCCTGCGGCGGATTGGGAACAAGGTTAGAGATGGACCCGGACAAAGTCGTTCCGAACAAGACGCTTTCTTTGCGGGAAGGCGCCATTGTCCCGTGGGATCGCCGCAGTGCAGCCCATTATTATGAGATTTTAGAGTCGCTTGCCGCGCATTATCGAATGGATCTTGAAAAGCCGTTTCATCAATTGTCCGAGGCGCATCAAAAAGTCATTTTATACGGATCGGAGTCGGAGGCCATCCAATTTAATTATAATCAAGACGGCAAAAAAGAGGCTTACAGAAAACCATTTGAAGGGGTGATTCCAAATCTTGCTCGGCGTCATAAGCAAACTGAAGCTTCTTATGTTCGAGAAGAGATTGAAGATTATATGATGCTCCATCCGTGTCCTTCCTGCAACGGGAATCGGCTGAAGATAGAATCACTCGCGATTAAAGTTTCAGATCGTTCGATTGCCGAAGCCACCCGTCTTTCCATTGACGATGCCTTTTTATTTGTTCAAGAGATTAACCTCACCGAAAAAGAACAAGCAATTGCGACGCGCATCTTAAAAGAGATTCGTGAACGGTTGGGGTTTTTAATTAATGTGGGCGTGGGGTATTTGACGCTGGATCGAGCGGCAGGAACCTTATCGGGCGGAGAGGGACAGCGGATTCGTCTGGCCACGCAGATTGGGTCGGCCTTAGTCGGTGTCCTTTATATCTTGGATGAGCCGAGTATCGGTCTTCATCAGCGGGACAATACCCGACTGCTCAATACGTTAAAGAAAATGCGCGATTTGGGCAATACGGTGTTGGTGGTAGAGCATGATGAGGAGACGATTCGTCATGCCGATTGGGTGATTGATATGGGGCCGGCGGCAGGCGTGCATGGCGGGGAGGTTACGGCGCAAGGCACACCCGATGCCATTATGGCGAATCCAGCATCGCTGACGGGGCAATATCTTTCTGGGAAGAAAAGCGTGACGCTTCCTGTTCGAAATCGCCAGCCGAAAAAGTTCTTGAAGGTGATGGGCGCGTCTGAAAACAATTTGAAACAAATTGATGTCTCGTTTCCTCTGGGGCTTTTGACTTGTGTCACAGGCGTTTCTGGATCGGGGAAATCAACGCTGGTTTTAGATGTTTTATACAAAAACTTAGCACTGGCTTTCAGACAATCAATTGAAAAGCCGGGTGCATGTAAGAAGATTGTCGGGGCAGAGGAGATTGACAAAATTATTCATATTGATCAATCCCCCATTGGCCGGACACCCCGGTCGAATCCATCCACTTATACCGGGCTATTTACGTTTATCCGCGATCTTTTTGCACAGCTTCCAGAATCGAGAATGCGCGGTTACAAAGAGGGGCGTTATTCGTTTAATGTAAAAGGGGGGCGCTGCGAGAGCTGTTGCGGCGACGGCCAGATTAAAATTGAGATGCATTTTTTGCCCGATGTCTACGTGCTTTGCGAGGCGTGTAAGGGGCGGCGTTACAATCGGGAGACGCTTGATATTTTGTATCGCGGAAAATCCATTGCCGATGTGCTGGACATGACGGTTGAAGCGGCCTCTGATTTTTTCAAGGCGATTCCCATGATTGCGAAAAAGTTGATCACTCTTTTGGAAGTGGGGTTAGGCTATATCACGCTGGGGCAGTCTGCGATTACACTTTCTGGCGGGGAGGCGCAGCGGATTAAATTATCCAAAGAGTTATCAAAGAGATCTACCGGCCGGACACTTTATATATTGGATGAGCCGACGACGGGGCTTCATTTTGCCGATATTCAGAAATTATTGGACATTTTGAATCGCTTCGCCGAGACAGGCAACACGGTGATTGTGATTGAGCATAATTTGGATGTGATCAGAAATGCCGACTGGATGATTGATTTAGGCCCAGAGGGCGGCCCCAAGGGCGGAACGGTTGTTGCGAGCGGCACGCCCAAGATGGTCGCAGCGGTTTCTGATTCGTACACGGGGCAGTATTTGAAAAAATATGCTGCGCCCCCTAAAATGGACAGGGCCATCAGGCAATAAAACGGCCTACCGATGGAACCCAGAGTGTAAAACACGAAAACTGCTGGATTCCCGCCTTCGCGGGAATGACGACAGATGGGCACCTTGGAAATGTATGATTGCAAGACCTGCTGGGTTTCGATGCTTATGCCAAGACCCTGGCTGGACTTATTGCAAACAAGGAGAACGCCACACCGCTGGTGATCGGGGTCTACGGCCCATGGGGGTCCGGCAAAACAACCCTGATGAAAACCATGATCAGCCACCTCAAGAAAAACGAGGATGAAAAAAAAATAGGTTCCTTTGAGTTTCAAGTGGGTAAGTCGTGGGAATTGAGCCTTTTGAAATAAGTTTGCCTGTGACCAGAAACACAACG
>JBBTNS010000061.1:0-4364 GCA_038067655.1 Nitrospirota bacterium | reverse complement strand
GGATTCGGAAAGGGGAGGCATTGTGTGCGGTAGGGCTGGTGAAACGGTTTGCCGGACCGGCATTCTTGAAAGAACAATTAAAAGTTGACCCAGCGGATTTTCGTTTTCAGGATACTTTGACGATAGCCGCCGCTGAATGGCTTAGAGAAGCCGAGATTGATTGGAGGGATGATTACGGCGTTCCCTGGAACGGTCACTGGCTGCACTGGTCGAAGCGCGATCAGAATTTGGAAGATGCGGATCCCTGCCCAGAAGATTTGTGGAAACGGATTAAAGAGGCCCGTGAAAAATTTGGCTGTCCCCCTATCTACTACGCGATCCTTAAACTCGACGGTGACGATCTGGGCGGGTGGCTGCGTGGTGAGAAATCGCCAAAGGTCCGCGAGGTGATGCACCCTGATCTGGTGAAGTATTACGAGAAGCTTGCTTCAGATGGAGCAACAAATGGCCTTAACGCCAAACGACCTGTCAGCCCGGGCCTTCATGCAGCCATCAGCACGGCGCTGGCCAACTTTTCCCTCCATGCCGTGCCGGAAATTGTTGAACGCCATCACGGCAGAACGATCTATTCCGGCGGGGACGATACGCTGGTACTTCTTCCGGTTAGTCAGGCGTTACCTTGTGCTTTAGAATTGTATAAGGCATATACGACCGACTGGTATACCCCGGACAAGAAAAATGATGATGAGGAGAGGGACAAGAATGAATATATGATGATGGGTTCAAGGGCAACCCTCTCCGGAGGTCTGGTCATCGTCCACGCAAAGGACGATTTAAGGCTGGCGTTACGGGATGCACGCCGTGCCGAGAAGAAGGCAAAGGAGATGGATCGTGATGCCTTGGTCATTACGGTTTGCCGTAGGTCGGGCGAGCAGACGGATGTTTTCTGTCCGTGGAATTTTGCCGAGACCGTGAACGGATGGGTGGACGCATTCAATCAGGGGGCATCGGACCGCTGGACCTATCACTTGAAGGCCGAGGAACCCACGCTGCAGGGGCTGGATATAAACGCGATTCGCGCGGAAATTGGGCGACAGATCAATCGGGCGGAACTGGCGACACGGTGCCTCCTGGCTAAACAGGACAAACCGGAAAGGGCGGGAGACAAACTGGTGTCATCGTTTGATCAATACCATAAGGAAGTTATGGTGCGTCGAGAGTTTAATGTACCGAGTGCATTCAACAACTGGATCAACCTCTGCCAAACCGCTTCGTTTATAGCACGCGGGAGGGATGTATAACTCCCATGGCCCCTCTTTGGTAAAGAGGGAGAAGGGATTCATCTCCCCCTTTTTCAAATGGGAATTACAGATTTATCTCCCCCTTTTTCAAAGGGGGATTAAGGGGGTTATGTGTCGGGTAATATGACTGAAAGTATAAAAACAATTGGCCTGCGGCTTGAACCGCTGGACGTTCTTTTTTTTCGCGATGGCCGACCGTTCACCGGCTCTGCACGGAACGAGAGCGGTTTGCCACTCCCTCAAACTTTTGCCGGAGCGATTCGCACCCATCTTCTACAGGCGGCTCACTGTAACTTTTCAACAATGGGGCAGGCCATTAATAAAGAAGGTAAAACCTTTTCCGCCGCTGTGGCTCTGTCCTGTGACAAAGAATACCACTGGATCGGCGACGTTGCTGTTCGTGGCCCATGGCTGGCTTATCAGGAAAAAGAGATTGATCCTCTGGAGTTAATGGTTCAACCTCCTGCAATCTTGGTCCGGGAAAAGCGCGATCGAAAAAAACTGCATCGGTTGTCTCCTCTGCAGAAAGGGGACCTTCCTGAATGGAATCCACAGGACAACCAGAAGGAACTTCGCCCGTTGTGGCTCAAGCATCCGGAGCGGACAGAGGCCATGTCCAACGCCTACCTGACGGGGCGGGGACTAAAACGGTTTTTGAAAGGAGAGGAAGTCTGTCCGAAATGCGACATGGTGCCGCAGGATGACCTGTTCGGTCTCGACTACCGAACGGGAATCGGTATTTCGCCGGACCGTCTTGCCGCCGAAGAATCGCGGATATTCCGAATTGGATTTCTGGCTTTGAAGAAAAACGTGTTTCTCTATGCCGAGGTTGACTTGCCGGATGAAGCGCCTCACGTCCTCTTTTCAGAAAACGAGCCGTTTTCTTTTGGGGGAGAAGGACGGCGTGTTGTTATCAAACAACTGGACAAACAATTTGAATGGCCAACACCTGCTGTGAATACAAAGAAACATCTGCTCTTGTTGACCACTCCCTGTCCATTCAAAGACGGGTGGAAACCGCAATCGTTAAATGGTTGTCTTGTATCGGCGGCTGTCCCAAGTCCGGTGGCCTTCTCTGGCTGGGACATGGCAATAGGTAGGCCAAAGCGCACGCGGTTTGCCGTTCCAGCCGGAAGCGTTTATTTTTTGGAATCCGACAAAGATTTGGTGCTGCCACAAACCCTTGTCGAAGACAATGAAGAAGGTCAACAGGGTTGGGGTTGCTATCTGAAAGGAGTATGGAACGATGAGTGAAAACGAAGACTTAACAAACAAGCCGCTGATTCGATCAGGAACTGCGGCTGCGTTATTGTTCATCCACGCGCAGACGGCGTTGCATCCGGGATCGGGAACGGCTCTGGGAGCGGTTGACCTGCCGGTTCAACGCGAGCGGCATACGCAGTGGCCGGTCATCCCCGGCTCGACGCTCAAGGGGATCCTGCGGGATGCCGTTCGTGAGAAGATAAAGGGGAACTATCCGGTAAAAAGGGAAGAGAACGGCGAAAAAAAAGATGTTGATAAACGCACGCCACGTCAGATTGCCAATGAGGATGACCCTGATCTTGTAGCTGCCTTTGGACCGGGAAAGATTGATACGCCTGACCAGGCTCATGCGGGTGCTTTGAATCTGACCGACGCACGCATTCTGGCTTTCCCCGTGCGTTCCCTAAAAGGCGTTTTCGCATGGGTTACATGTTCTGCCGTGCTGGAGCGACTCGTTCGGGACATGGGTCTGGCACAGGAGAAAGATAAGGCGCTTCAACTTCAGGCTGCCCTGCCGGAGGACAAGACCCTCTGCCCACAAAAAAGTCTTGCGGATCCGGTTAAGACGCTGCGGGTCGCATGGCCGCAGAAGGATAAGGCCCTTTGCCTAGAAAACGGCCCATTACTCCTGGAGGGTAGCAATCTGGTATTGGAAGAGTTTGAGTTCGGGCGAACAGGCGGTTGTGATGAATTGGCTAAGTGGATTGCCGAACACGCATTCGTCGAAAACGATTGCTTCTCCCCTGAACGTTTTAAAAGCCATCTCGTTGTGCTGCATGACAGTGACTTTACCCATTTCGTCCGCCACGCAACGGAGGTTGTTGCTCGTATCGCTTTGGACTACGAGCGCAAAACGGTCAAAAACGGCGCGCTGTTTTACGAAGAGTTTCTCCCTGCCGAGACGTTGTTCTATTCCGTTGTGTTCGCCGGTCCCAGCCGCCGCGCCGGGCACCCCAAAACACCGGACGAGATCATGACTTACTTGGGGAACAAGATGCCGACCGTGTTGCAAATCGGCGCCGATGAAACCATTGGCAAAGGAATCTGTGCTGTGCGATTGGATTATAAAAAGGCTGTCACCAATGGAAATGAAAAGGTGGTGACCCAATGAATGGGGAAGGGGGAAAAACACTTGATCAGCGGAGAGCTAATCACGCATGGGAGAAGATCATTTCTTTACAGGTAATACCAACAAAAAAGGAGCCTCATAAGCATAACGAAGATGCAAAAGAGTATGCCCGAGAGGCTAGGAAGTTGCCCGCACGGATCATGGCTGCGGGGTTAGGGCAGGCGTTGGCTTTCATCATGGCAAAGGCAAAGAAGAAACCGAAACTCAAGCAATTGCATGATGATTTGACGGATTGGGTGATTACACGGCGTTCCATACCAGCAGAAAAGCCTGACAGTCTCATGCAGAGCATTATCGAAGGCGACTCCGATTTCCTTCGCCGCGCAACCGATGAAGTACTGGCCTACCTCGTCTGGCTCAACCGCTTTGCCGAGGCCGAGGGGCTGACGGAGGAAGGAAAATCGTGAGCCTTATCTTACCGAGAAGTACGGTTGCTCTCATCGAAAGTGTGACGGATGCTTGCCGCCACCCCGGATTACAGCTCGACAAGTTCAGCGTGCCCGGTGATCAGGAGGCGCAGAAAGCGGCACTGGATAGGGTTTGCAAAGTTTCAGACGAATCCTCACTGCTTAATACATTACTGCTTAATACGTTGAAGACCCGTCGTAAAGGTACCTTGGGAAATCCACCCGAAACGATGGAGTTTAGCTGTACCACCAGCAGTCCTCTGTCGCTCCACCTCTCCCGCGCTTCAGCACTTGAGAACGCCGGCATCTGCCTGCACCCGCTCT
>JBBTNS010000060.1:3192-8903 GCA_038067655.1 Nitrospirota bacterium | reverse complement strand
TTGCTGTAATGGATCTTGCGACGTTGAACGCCTCTGGGGATATTACACTAGGTGACAATACGACCGACACAACGAACTTTGGGCGTTTGAATGTAACGGGCGTGAACGTGACGATTACGGAAGATTCGGCAACGGTCTTTACCGGGGTGAACACGGTAACAAAAGACCTCACGCAGAACTCAGCAGGTACCATTACGGATAGCCCGTCTACGACCTTTGTGGTGGGGGATCACGCGACGTTTAATGCGCCTCTGTTTGATATTATCCTGGGAGATAATGCGGGAGATACAACGAATTTTGGCAGCCTTAATGCCAATGGTTCGAATATCACCGTGACGGGGGATTCGGCAATGTCGGTCGGTCTGGTCAATGCGATTGGGCAGGTCAATCTTACTGTGAATGGCTCTATCACGGAAGAAACACCTGAAGACCTTGCGGCTGACATTATTGGGTCCACGATTAATCTTGTGGTGCTAGGCACTGCTAGTACGGTGGGAATAGCCGGAGGAACATTGGAGATTGATGCAACCATACTAAATATAAAGACGGCAGGGGGAAGCATCTTCATGGAAGATACGGCAGGGGGGGTGGCTATCGGTTTGGTAACGGCGACCCCGGGCAATCTTGCCCTGACGGCCCCTGCGGGAGATGTTACACTGACCGCGACAAATGGCTCTATCACGCAAGTATTGCCGGTGAACGGTCACACACCCAATATTGTTGGGTCAACAGTCAACTTAACGATAACCGGTCGTTTGAGCACGATCGGGACTAAAACGGACAGATTAGAGGTTGTTGCCGACAATCTGAACAAGACATCAGGGTCTATAGGGATCCATATTCATTGTCATGATGCCCTTTGTCAACAAACACAGGCAATCGTAATAGGAGACAGAATGAAGCTGGTGGATCTTGACAAATGGCCTCAGGATGTAATGCGTGTAAATAACCTTTTCTTCGAGCGTGTTCCGAAAAATGTAAACTTGGCCTTTCTAAAGATGGATAACAGTGGGGTCGGGCCAGGCGGGGTAAATGAGTCCAAACTCTTCCGGTGTCTAGCTGCAGAGGTAGAGATGACGCGTGATTGTTCTATTTCAGCTATTGGGGAGAAGGAATCTGCCGTGCCAACCTCAACGTCTGCTCCAATCAAGTATCAGGATATCGATGAGTTCTAAACTTGCTGTCTCATGGGGCGTAGTCGCCAGCCGTCCAGAAATGGATAGGTCTCGTCCGAAGTTGCCTTTCTACTTTTCACTGAAGCAAATGCGTGCCCTTTTAATAAGAAGACCGCTTCTGTTTGCAACATTGCTTCTCTTAACCTTGCCTACTTTTTCCTACGCGCAGGAGGAAAAGCCGTCTGTGGAGCAGCCACAGGAGCAACAACCGTCTGTGGAGCAGCCACAGGAGCAACAGCCGTCTGTGGAGCAGCAACAGGAGCAACAGCCGTCTGTAGAAACTCTCAAGTCTTCCATCTTTAAGGTGGGAAAGATTCAACTTTTTGGAAATACATTGATTGCTGATGAAGCACTTAGGCCTCTAATTGCTCCCTATGAAGGGAGAGAGATGACACTGGAAGAGATAGAGAAGGTAGTGAAATTGATTCAGAACTATTATCTGGATGAGGGCTATCTTCTGGCCCAGGTATATCTTCCCGCACAGGAGATTGATAGCGGGGTTGTTGAGATTGAAATTCTAGAGGGGCAGATCGGAACAATTAAAGTTGAGGGGAATCGTTCATATACAACCCCCTTTATTACAGATCGCCTTTGGGGAGGCCTACCCGGTGATGTTTTTAGACAAGCCCCATTCCAGAAGTCGCTTCTTTTGCTAAACGAGTTGACGGATCTCACAGTGGAGGCGGTATTAAAGTCCGGAGTGACGGACGGAACGGCTGATTTGGTCGTCAAAGTGAAGGATCGCTTTCCCGCCCATTTCAGCCTTGACTACGACAATTTTGGAAGCAGGAATGTAGGTGAACACAGAATCTCCCTGTTAGCCTCACTGGGAAATCTGGGCAGCAACGGGGATATGCTTTCAATACATATGTTTTTTGCATCTTCCCCCTCTAAGGGAGACCATCCCTTTTCCCGGCTGGAATATACCATTCCCGTTAACCGATGGGGGACCCAGGTTGCTTTTTCCTATTCCAATTCCGTGGTTCGTGTGGGTGGAGAATTTGATATTCTTGATATTCGTGGGGAGGGGATCGTGGGGGACATCTCTGTAACTCATCCGCTCTCTCGGACAGCTAAAGGCGGCTCTGACTTCTTAGTAGGGATCACAGGAAAATCCTCTAAGAATAGGATTCTTGATTTGCCGGAGACTCATGATGACCTGCGCGTTCTCAACCTAGGTTACAAGATGAACGGGTTAGGAGGATTGACCTCTCGATATCTTGTTAACGTCAACCTTGTGCAAGGGCTGGGAGAAAACTTCGGCGGGATGGACGATCACACGCTCCTAAAAAGCCCTCCTAAAGGCGATAATTCCTTTGTCAAGGCCACTGTGTATATGGCCTACATCAAACAATTTACACCGAAACATCTCCTGCTTCTGAGAAGTAGTATTCAGGGGGCATCTGAGACCTTGGTGCCCATGGAGCGGTACTCGGTAGGAGGGCAGGGCACGGTTCGAGGATTTTCGGAATCGGAGGTTTCCGGAGATAGTGGGTATATGCTCAGCACGGAACTGAGAAGCGCCCTCTTTGAATGGCAGCAGAAGAAACTTTTAGGCGCTCTTTTCCTAGATTATGGGAGAGCTCGATTGAAAAATCCGCTTGTGGATATGCCCAGAAGCCGGTATTTAACAGGAGGAGGTTTTGGCTTCAGGCTTGAGGACATGTGGGGATCCGCACAGGTTGACATTGGTTTTCCGATTGGCCCGGACGGGAATTCCGAAAAAAGGTCCCCTATTCTTTACGCTCAGATTTCAATCCGCTTCCAATAAGATATTCTACACCTGAAATGAATTTAGACCCCTCGCATTTCCTTGTCCCAGATCAGTTTATGCAGTTGAAGACTCAAACGAACCGGCAGGTTTTCTTTTAGGATCCATTCGGAAAGAAGGGCCGGGTTCATCTCGTCTAAGACGGGAGAGAAAAGGATGGTTCGAGCATTAAGCGAGGGGTTTTCTCCAATGACCGATTTTGCCCATTCAAAATCGTTGCGATCGGAAATCACAAACTTCACTTCGTCTTCTGGCTTCAAGTGGGTGAGATTTTCCCAATGAATCGTATGGCTCATTCCGCTTCCCGGCGGCTTTAAGTCCATAATGACAAGGGTACGCGGGTCCAGGCGGTTGATCGGAAGACTGCCGGAAGTCTCGATGAGTACGCGAAATCCCTCGTCTAACAATCGTGTAATCAGCGGATAAATTCCCTCCTGAAGCAGCGGTTCTCCTCCGGTGATTTCAACCAAGGGGGTTTCAAATGAGCGGACACGGCTGATAATGGCATCCTGTGTTTGGTCTTCTCCTTCAAAGAAGGCGTAGGCGGTGTCGCACCATCTGCAGCGCAGATTACAAAACGTGGTTCGAATAAAAACGCAAGGCTGTCCCGCAAAAGACGACTCGCCCTGAATGGATTTATATATCTCGTTAATCTTGATCATCTTTATATTCTATCAACAGGATAAAGGAAGATCAAGGGAATGCGATTGCCTCACCAAAAATCTACTACGCCTGCGCCAACCTCCCTTTTGTGGTAGCATATTATTAAAAGGCCCCTACATCTGGTGCTATTAGATATCAGCTCTGTTAGCGGGTTAGATACAGACAACGTTCATATGAGGATAGGGAGTCTTCCACCTTGTCCAGAAAGCCGTGTACGGGGAAACCTTTACACGGCTTTCTGATGTTCTTTTCATTGACAGCCTCTTTTGGTCTATGTTAATTATTTTGCTCTGAACACGGAGGGTAGTCATGGAAGTCAAACAAGGCATTGCAAAATACGTTCAAAAAGAGACGCTGCTGAGTCGTCTCGGTTCTGGAAACCAAGGGAAAGATTTGAAGCCAAGTGCCGTCACGTTCCAAATTGGCGATCAGATGATTCGCATTGCTATCGGGGCTCCTGTGGTGATTGATGATGGGGATAAGATTATTGTCGCGGGGAAAATGGATAAAAAAGAAATCTTTCATGTCTACGCCTATAAAAATCTGACAAAGATTGTTGAAGGAAGTGCAGACTGGGGCGTTCGGTTTGCTCTCGCCGCGATTGTTTTCTTGCCATCGTTACTCTTCAACGATTTGCTCTTGGCCTTCATGGCAGGCAGCTTGTATTTCCTTTTTCATGGCTTCAATGTCGTTGACGCCATTGCCCGTGTCAGAGCGCAAATCTGGAGTGGTCCGCCTGAGCCGCTCAACGCAGCCCCGACTAGCCCGTAACACATAACAACTCCTTTCCCGGTCTTCAATTTCTCCCCTCCTTCGTTAAGGAGGGGTTGGGGTGTTATTGTCTAATAAAACTTCCTTGACCACCCTTTCTTTGCCAAACTTATCTAAATAGATAACGTTGTATCTCAATTCATTCAAATTGTATTCAACAAGATACTTTGCTGGGTAAGAGTATTCTTATTTTTGCCCATTTCTCGTTCCAATTAAAAAAAATAAAATCTCATCATTCCATTGTCAATAAATGGAATTATTCATTTTTCTCCTAATCAAAATAGATGTGAGTTGGAAGTGGCACGATTTTCGCTATATCTCTTGGCAGATCGGTGAGAATAGTCTTGCCGATTGGGGATATCAATGACTATTTGATATCTTGTTCTCATAAACATTAGCAATAAGGAGGGGGGAACTGTGGAAAAGGATAAAAAGACAACAAAAGGATCACATGCACATGACAAACATTGTGAAGGAGAGATGAGTTGCGGCGATGCCGTGCGCACCACTTTCATCGATGGGGTTAGTTTCTTTAACAAAGCCGTTCAGTACACCGAGATGGAGGGCTTAGCTATCTTTGAAGGGGATATTGTCCTTGGTACTTGTAGCGAGGTTGAACAAAATACAAGTATTCGTCGAGATGAGATGCGCGGCGGACTATCTTCCTCAGTGATGGTTTCTGCTGTAAATCGTCGGTGGACGAATTGTGTTGTCTATTATACAATCGATCCGGCACTTCCGAATCAGGCACGTGTTACAGATGCCATTGCGCACTGGACAGCCAACACCAATTACACGTTTATTTTGCGGACAACCCAGCCAGACTGGATCACCTTTCGTCCCGCAAGCGGCTGCAGTTCACATGTTGGACGGCAGGGGGGACAGCAATTTATTAATCTGGGGCCCTCATGCACACTTGGGAATACGATTCACGAGATTGGTCATGCCATTGGACTTTGGCATGAGCAGAGCCGCCAAGACCGGGATACCTTTATCACGATTAATTGGGCCAAGATACAACCAGGGATGTCCCACAATTTCAATCAACATATTACGGATGGTGATGATGTCGGCGCCTATGATTATGGGTCAATCATGCATTACCCGCGGACGGCATTTTCCATTGATGGAACCGATACAATCACGCCGATTAACCCACCAGGGGCTGCAATTGGACAGCGAACTGGGTTAAGCGCAGGAGATATTGCTGGCGCCAATAGCCTCTGTACCAGAGTCGTCCCGCCCGTCACCACACGGATTAAATTTATCGACGATGGCCGTACACCCAATAAATTTATCGACGATGGTGGTACCCCAAATAAATTCTTTGA
>JBBTNS010000060.1:0-3092 GCA_038067655.1 Nitrospirota bacterium | reverse complement strand
ACACCCAATAAATTTATCGACGATGGTGGTACCCCAAATAAATTCTTTGACGATATCCGTACACGAAATAAATTTATCGACGATCGCCGTACACCCAATAAATTTATCGACGATGGTGGTACCCCAAATAAATTCTTTGACGATAGACAACCGACAGGAACAATCAGAAAATTCTTTGATGATGTAAAGAGGCCTGGTCTCGACAAGTTACCAGTTACTGATCGGGTTAAATTACCTGCCGGTGATATTGGCCGGACTATCGGCCAGCCAGTTGGACCAGTTGGGCCAGAGCTTCCGTTCACGCTGGTAACCCCTCATCATGCATCCCCTGATGCGATCGCATCGGCGGGTGGAGCGGGAGGTCAGTCTGATATGGACAGCCTTACTTCCGATATTCAGCAACTGGATCAGTATGTAGCCGAACTCCAACAGTCAATAGAGCAGATTTACAGCCAACAGGCCGACCTCAATCAGCTACAGTCGGAATACCAGTCGGCGGTACAGCAACTGCAACAAGCCATCGCCTTCTATGACCAAATGGTATCAGGAGAAGGGGCATGATTCTCATTATCTCTCATCCTGATGACATTCATGCAACAGAGGTCATGCGGCATCTTGGCGATATGGGGCAAGAGGCAAAGATGCTTGATCTTGCCGAATTCCCCATGAATTTGTCGCTTTCGATTTCGTATGACCACAAGGCGATGCCTTCTGCCACTGTTCGGAACAAAACGGATCTGTTCGTTGACTTGGCGAAAGTCAAGTCAACGTGGTGGCGGCGCCCCCAGGCCTACTCGCTGCCCCAGATGAAAGACAACGAGGCGTTTACTTTCACTTACAACGAGTGGGATGAGGCGATATCGGGTCTGTGGCAGCTTGTCCCTGGGATCTGGATAAACGAGCCAAATAGGGATATTCGCGCCTCGCGAAAGGCTTTTCAACTTGGCGAGGCAACCGCTGTAGGCTTGCGTATCCCGCGCACGCTCATTACGAGTGACCCGATACAGGCACGGCGCTTTATTGGGGAACTTGGGGTAGAGCGCACGGTGTATAAATCATTTTCAGCAACAGAGCATACTTGGCGGGAAACCCGTGTTCTGCGCAAGAACGAATTGGATCTACTCGACCATTTACGACTTGCACCGGTGATTTTTCAGGAGTATATTCCTGCTGAGGTTGATCTTCGCATCACGGTGGTTGGTTCGCAGATATTTGCTGCCGCCATTCATAGCCAGGAAGGGGACTACAAGGCCGACTTTCGCATGGATATGGGGAGAAGCCGTATCACGCCTGCTGTTCTCCCAAGGGAGATTGAGCGATTGTTGCTTGCCCTTATGGAGAGATTGGGGCTTGTCTACGGGGCAATAGACGTACGGCGAACACCAGACGGTGAGTATGTATTTCTGGAGGTCAACACCGCTGGACAATGGCTTTTCATTGAGGAAAAAACAAAGCAGCCTATTGCTAGAACATTAGCGGAGACGCTTGCGCGCGTTTAGGGAGAATCTCGCGCAAGTATCTTGGTCTGTTTCGGAGGTGTTTTGAAAATGCAGATTGAAGTAACCGTTCTGATTCAGGGAAAAGCAGTTTTCCCAAACACGGCGGTATGTCGTGTTGAGGTCCAGGATGTGACCTACCTTGATGCACCTTCAAAAACATTAAGTAGCTACGAGGGAACTGTAATCGGTATCGTTGAAAAAAAAGTGCTCACAACGATGATTGAGGTTCTTGATCAGGAAATGATCAATCTCAGTCTGAATGTGTGGGCACACCTCTCAATGACGGGCGTACCACAAATTAATCATGGGGACTACCTCACGACCGTTGCCTATCCACTCACGCAAGGAGTGGGAATGCACAAAATGGTTGTGGAACTTTCTCGCATTTAGAAAGGCCCTAAGAGAGCACTTGCACCCAAACGGTTGCACCGGCCTCGACATCGCCCGTCTCTGTGGCAATGACAATGAGCGCGTTTGCGGCAACGAGCGAGACAATGTTGGATGAGTCTTGATCCCCCGTAGGCGTGACTTGATATTCGCCATCGGCAAGGACAAGCCTTCCCCTCACAAAATGGCACCGCCCTTCTTCTTTCTCAATCTTCGCCATCAGTTTCGCCTGTACCACCGGAAGAAATAAATTGCGGCTCCCTTGCGATAAAAGCAAAGCCGGACGGACGAACTGGTTGAACGTGACCATTGCTGACACGGGATTGCCCGGAAGACCAAAGGCAATCTTTCCTGAAAATCGCCCGAACGCAAGCGGTTTTCCCGGCTTCATCGCCACCTTCCAGAATTTCATGACTAAAACCTCTTTGACAATATCGTAATCCCCAACAGAAACACCGCCTGATAACAAAATAAAATCTGCCTCCGAGGCCTTCTTCAATTTGGCTGTGAGGTCTTCGCGATTGTCCTTCGCAATGCCCAAAAAAAGAGGAACGCCTCCTGATTCGCTTACTTGGGCGGCTAAGGCATATCCATTGCTGTTATAAATCTGATGCGGCTTCCGATCTTCGTGAATATCGGCCAGCTCATCACCGGTTGATAAAACCGCGACAATCGGGCGTTTGGAAACAAAAACACTTGAAACCCCAATTGCCGCCATTAATGCAATCTCGTAAGGCCGAATGGGGATCCCCGGCTTTAACAGCAACTCCCCCTCGTGAATAACCCCCCCTCTTGGCCGAATAAAATCTTCCGCAGGGACGAAATGAGTCAGCGTGATTGTTTGGTCGTGGCTTGCCTGAACATCTTCTATCTTAACGACCGCGTCGGCCCCTTTGGGAATCGGGGCACCGGTCATTACTTTTGAGGCCGTCCCTTTCGTGACCATTTTCTCTGGCATGGCCCCGGCTGGGACCGCCTCAATCACAGTCAGAACAGCCGGATTACTGTCAGATGCCGATTGTGTATCTTCCGAGCAGACTGCGAAGCCATCCATTGCGGAGCGATCCCACGGCGGGTCGTCTATCTTTGAGATAATCTCTTCTGCGAGAATCCGGCCAAGCGAGAGGGCAAGGGGGACCCTTTCTCTTCCAATGGGAACGATTTCAGAGAGGATCATTTTTTGGGCTTCGGCAACAGAAAGCATAA
>JBBTNS010000059.1:0-1059 GCA_038067655.1 Nitrospirota bacterium | reverse complement strand
GGATACGTAATTGTGATAGCCTAAACAAAATGTCAGTGTAACAGCCATAACAAAATGTCAGTAAGATAGCTCCTGTGTGTAACCGAAAAGACAGGAGGGGAAGGATGATTTTACTGACGATGAAAGAAGAGAAGAAATTGACTGTGGTTCAAAAGGTAATGGATGGAACGATGGATATCGAACAGAGTTCCAAAGTGTTGGGTATTTCAGAAAGGCAGATGTATCGTCTAATGACGAAGGATATTTACAACCACCATGACCTGAAGGGCCCCCGTCTCATGGACATGGATGAGATCATACTCCTTCAGACACCCCATCGCGAACAAATACGGAGGGGCCGCAAGATGAAGCAGAAGGCCAGCCTCCTCCGCCTTTTTAGCCAGAGGGCTATTCCGTCGGGCCATTAATCCCGTTTGAACCCCCATTTTTTCAGCCCCTCTGTTAAAAGAAGCGTTTGCCTTTCTCCACCCCGCCAGACCTGTTCCAGATTTACATGTAGAATACGCATTGTCTTTTTTCAAAAGTCGCGCTGCTTCTTACGATCCCTGTGGGTTGCATCATCGCTCTCGCCATCCTGTTTAACATGTTTAACATGATTTTCAGGGCAGGGAAGCATTCTACTCACTCGAAACCCGTTATTCAAGAGGGCTTGGTATGGCACCCGCTTTATGTTGCCAAAAGACCACTTCCCTTTTGCGCCATTGAGCAACACCTTCTGTGAACCGTGTCAGTGGTAAATAGACTTGTCCGGTTTTAGAGTACGGAATCTGGAGGGTTTTGAGGGACCCTTTTTGAGAAAGGAGGGTGCCGATGAGACCGACAGAACTGCGACAGGAGATCCGGAAGATGAGATTTGAAGAAGCGTATGAAGGTTGGAAACAAAATCGTTTAACGCAAGAGGAAGCTGGAAGGCTTCTTGGAGTGAGCGATCGGACATTTCGACGTTATTTGATTTGGATATGAAGCCGATGGATTGGATGGGCTTTTAGATAAGCGTTTGTCAGGGGATTCCCGGCGGCGTGCGTCGGCGGCACAAGCGTCACGGTGAAGGATATGTCC
>JBBTNS010000058.1:0-44044 GCA_038067655.1 Nitrospirota bacterium | reverse complement strand
CCGCTCCCACGATCTGGAAAAGCTCGCCTTCGGCGACTATGTCCACGACCTGCTGGCGGAGATGATTCATACCTACGGCGTCGGGCAAGGAGGGGTCTCGCTCCATAGCGATGTCGAGGAGGTCTACCTGGGAATCGACACCGCCATCCCCTGTGGGTTAATCATCAACGAGCTGGTGTCCAATGCCTTAAAACACGCTTTTCCCGATGGCAAAGGGGGTGATGTCCGGGTTGAACTTCGGAAGACGCAGGATGGGAAATATGTTTTGAACGTGTGCGATAACGGGATCGGGCTTCCCAGCCTGTATGACTATCAGCAGAGCAAATCGCTGGGCCTGAAACTGGTCGCGGACCTGACGAAGCAGATCGATGGAAACCTGGTCGTCGAAAATAGCCAGGGCACGAAATTCCAGATCACGTTTGGTGAGATTCATTACAAGGAACGAAGGTAGTTGTTATGGCCGCCGTACGAATCCTAATTGTGGATGACGAGATCATTATTGCGCGGGAACTGGAGGCTCGGCTCCTGAACCTGGGTTATGAAATCGCAGGGATCGCTTCGTCCGGGCAGGAGGCGATTACCCTGACCGAACAGACCTCCCCCCAACTGATTCTGATGGATATTGTGTTAAAAGGCGAGATGGATGGTATTGACGCCGCCGCCGAGATTCGCCGCAGATGGCATCTGCCGGTCATTTATCTGACCGCCTATACAGACCCGCCCACCTTACAGCGGGCCAGAGTCACCGAGCCTTACGGCTACATCGTGAAGCCTTTTACGGAACGAGAGCTGCATTCCAACATTGAGATAGCTCTGTACAAGAACAAGGCGGAGACCCAACTGCGACAGAAGATGGAGGAGTGCACCCGACTCACAGGTGAGTTGGAGTCGGCCAACAAGGAACTGGAAACCTTCAATTCTTTTTCCGCCCATGACTTACGCGCTCCGCTGCGCGCCATCGACGGCTTTGCGGACATTCTGCTTTCCGACTATGCCCTCGAGTTGCCACCCGAAGCCCAGCGATACTTGAACCTGATGCCCAACCGTGCCAAGCAAATGGATCAACTTCTCCGGGATTTGCTGTCCTTCGCGCACTTGTCCAATCAGTCCATTCTGAAGCAGCCGGTGGTCATGGCCGACCTTATTCGTGACACGCTTTCAGAGTTGCGCGCGGAGCAGGAAGGGCGAAACATCGAGATCAGGATTAGCGATCTGGGTGTCGCCGAGGCCGACCCTGCTTTGTTGAAACAAGTATTCATGAATTTACTCAACAACGCGCTGAAGTTTACGCGTCATTCCGAATCGGCCGTGATCGAGGTGGGTTGCGAGGACAGCGCTTCCGAAGGCGAACCGGTTTTCTTCGTGAAGGATAACGGGATTGGCTTCGATTTGAAATACGCCCCCAAGATCTTCCAGGTGTTCGAGCGTCTGCACGGCAGTAGTAGCGAGTACGAGGGGACCGGCGTCGGTCTGGCTATTGTTCAGCGTGTCATTGAGCGCCACGGTGGCCGAATCTGGGCCGAGGCGGCAGTGGACGCCGGTGCCACGTTCTTTTTCACCCTCGGCAACCGTGCCGATTAGAGTCCCTCCCCTTGCCGGGGAGGGTGGGTGGGATGAAAAATAGCCTCAGGCCCGCATTATTGCATTTTTATATCTTTGTATCGTCTGTTCAAATCTTTTGGATTGTCTAATATTTTCTGCTATACAGCAAATGCGACGGCTAAGTGTCGTCAG
The DNA here is from genome assembly GCA_038067655.1 of Nitrospirota bacterium. Classification (GTDB taxonomy): domain Bacteria; phylum Nitrospirota; class Nitrospiria; order SBBL01; family SBBA01; genus JACPZM01. The sequence goes on along the minus strand of JBBTNS010000058.1, from coordinate 42,310 downwards.
GTCTCGCACAAAGTAGTTCGCCATTTCTGTATATGGTTGCCGATCGGGAACAGCATCATGTAACATGACAAAATTACGCGGTATTCCTGTTTTGAAAGGGTAATCCAATGAAAAGGACAAAAGGCCAGATCGAGGCGGAAATTAGCAATGCCTTAATTCAGTTTGAAAAAGACTACATGGGCCGAGGCCCACAAGAAACAAAGGCATTCGTCATTGAGGATATGGTTTTGGTGCGGCTGAAGGGGGTGCTGACACCGGCGGAGCAACAGCTGGCCAAAAATTCGGAGGGAATCAACCTGATTAAAAAAATACGTTCCAATTTGTTAGAGCAGGGCAAATCGTTGATCAAAGAAGCCATTGAGAAGGTCACTGGCCTCAAAGTGGTTAGCCTTCACACTGATATCAGCACGAAGACCGGGGAACGAATGATTATTTTTACGTTGAACGAAAACCTTGAGGATCATTTCTCCCGATGAGTTTTGGATTTACTTGGAGCGAGTAGATCGCGTAGTATTTCATTTATCGTAGGGGAAGGCAGATAGGCCTGCCCCTACCAACCGTCCTTTGTCAGAACCTTTCCAATAAAGAAAAATGAAAAAAGAGACCTCCTTCCTTACTGATAGCCGCAAGGCGACTGAGAAAGCGATTGAACACATTATTTTTGCGAGCCGTTGGCTTCAGGCGCCGCTTTACGTCGGCCTGATTCTGGCGGGTGCTCTTTACGCCTTCAAATTTCTGCAGCACCTTTGGCACATGACCTGGGACTTGGGGCAGATGACCGAGACAGAGGTCATGCTGGGGGTATTAACGTTGGTGGACATCACGATGGTCGCCAATCTTCTCACGATGGTGACCATCGGCGGTTATGCTACTTTTGTGTCCAAGCTGGATTTAGATAGCCATCCCGACCGCCCGGACTGGCTGAAGCATATTGACGCCGGCACCATGAAGATCAAGCTGTCCGGTTCCCTGGTAGGCGTCTCGGGTATCCACCTGTTACAGACCTTCATCAACATCGAATCCATGGGGAAAGATGGAGACTATCGTAGTGTGATGTGGCAGGTGATTATTCACATGACCTTTCTGGCCTCCTCCATCCTGCTGGCCTGGACCGAAAAAATCCTGCACGAGAAACACGAAAGCCATTAAGAAACACACCATCCTTATTCCTCCCCTTCAAGGGGAGGCTAGGTGGGGATGGGTTAAGAGACACTCCATTCACAATGATTTTTGGCTTTACTTGGAGCGAATAGGTAGCGTAGTATTCTGAAACCATATCGGAAGATCGCCTGAAGGATTCTGAAATCAGAATCGGTTGGGCAATAGGCCGACTCAACAGCAACCTTTGTTGAGTCGGCCTTTTTTATTGTTGAAGGACAGACTATGAATGAGTTTATTCAGCAGGCAACGCATAACCTTCTCTCTCCCATTATTCTCTTTTTTGTGCTGGGATGGATTGCATCAGTGCTGAAATCTGATCTTCATCTTCCTGAAGCGATGGTGCGCGGTATCTCCTATTATTTGATGGCTTCGATTGGATTGAAAGGGGGTATGGAGTTGGCCCACGAAGGGTGGACGGCAAGCGTAATTTGGGCTTGTCTGGCAGCCGGCTTCCTCGGCCTTTTTCTACCGTTGATCGCCTTTTCCCTGTTGCGGTGGCTGGGTCGCCTCTCGGTGGTTGATGCGGCTGCGATCTCCGCGCACTACGGCTCGGTCAGCGCGGTCACGTTCCTAGCCGCTTCGGCTTTCCTGACCCGAGAAGGATATGAATTTGAAGGTTACACAATAGCGATGATGGCAGTGATGGAATCGCCTGCGATTGCCATTGGGCTGCTGTTGGCGACGTTCTTTGACCCTTCAGGAAGAAAGGCTGAAGGTGGTACCCCGGCGGGAGAAGTCCTCCGAGAGGCACTATTGAATGGAAGCGTCGTCATCCTGGTGGGTGCCCTGATCATCGGGGCGGTGACCGGTGAACATGGGGCGGAGACGGTCGGCCCTTTCTTCTTCGACCCATTTAAAGGAGTACTCTGCCTCTTCCTTCTTCACATGGGGATCGAGGCCGCCCGCCGCTTTGCCGATTTCCGTCAGGTCGGCCTCTTCTTAACCGGCTTTGGGATTCTGATGCCGCTGATTGGCGCGGCGATCGGCCTTGCGACCGGCAAGTTGCTGGGGATGAGTATCGGGGGGACACTCCTCGTTGCCATCCTTGGCGCAAGCGCCTCATATATCGCTGTGCCCGCCGCCATGCACGTTGCCCTGCCGAAGGCGAATCCCTCCTACTCGATGACCCTTGCCCTCGGGATTACTTTCCCGTTCAATGTCACGATCGGGATACCCCTCTATCTCTTTCTGGCAAAATGGATTCATTAACCAAGGAGGAGCGATGCCTTACGATCCAAAAAGAATGAAGAAAGTCGAGATCGTCATCGAGGCGGTGAAACTGCAACAAGTCCTTAAGATTATCGATCAGGCAGGCGCATCCGGCTACACGGTCCATGAGTCCGTCACCGGGCGGGGTCACCGGGGATATCGAAGGGGGGGAGGGGTGTCCGACCTTTATGCAAACGCCATGATTATCACACTAGTGGATGAGAATGCCGCAGTACGGATCGCGGAGGAGGTTAGAGACTTGATCCAAGATTATGCGGGAGTGATGATGATCTCGGATGTTGATGTGGTCTGGCCCGATTACGATCAAGACCAATAAAGGGCACCTCTAAAAACTGCACTTCGACAGGCTCAGTGAAAACGGTTATGATTGTAAATCAACAAGTTATCCGTTTGTGCTGAGCCGTGCGCCTCGCACTTGGGTCGCTCGTGACGGTTTTAGGGGTGCCCAAGCTATATCGGAAAATCGCCTGAAGGATTCTGAAATCAGAATCGGTTGGGTTTTAAGCCGACTCGAAACCATAAAGGTTTTGAGTCGGCTTTTTTTGTGGCTACGGCCACTCCGAGTACGACTGCTTCGCAGTCTATCCCCGCTCCCGTTGGTCGCGGAATGGATATAGAAGCCCTATGGCAATTCCCCCTTAGTAAAGGGGGGGAGGGGGGGGTTGTTAGAATATATTTATGTCACAAGCAATGAGCCTTGTTCTTGGCATGGCTCCATATAAGTTACTCTAGTGTTATGACAAATAAGTTCTGTTATATAAATAAGAAAGGCTTTTACTGTTAAGTCCTGCGACGACAAAACAAACGACGTCATCCCGGCGAAGGCCGGTATCCAGAATTTTCATAAAGGCTGGATACCGGACAGAGGCATTCCGGAATGACACCGAAGAGCAATTCTCAAAAAACAGTGGTTAAAAGTTAGCCTATTGAAACAGACCACCCCCAACCCCTCCTCAACTGGGGAGGGGAGTGCGTACGGAGGACTTTTGGAATACACCGTATTGTTCCATGCCTGTACATGGGCTATACTTTTGTATATATGAAACAGCTTAATATCAATATCACACCTCAATTTGAAAAAGACCTCAAACTTTACATGAAGCGATCGAATCTCACTCAAAAATCGGAGGCCATCCGTCTTGCCATTGAGGAATCGGCAGCCCGCCTGAAAAAAACCGACTCGCAAATGGAGTATCGGGCATGGTTAGGTTTGGATCTCAAAGCACCCCTCTCTGCCAAACTTCGATTTAAAAATGAAAATGACTTATGGGAATGACCTTTGGTTGTTGACACCTCTGCTAAAATTGCGCTTAAACACATATTGGTGTAAAATAAATTAGAGATGAAAAGAAAAGACCTCGAAAAGGCGATGACTCGGCGAGGCTGGTGGTATTTAAGGCACGGTGGAAATCACGACATTTGGACAAACGGGTTCCAGACGGAGTGTATTCCCCGGCACAACGAGGTGAATGAGCAATTGGCGAAAGCCATTCTTCGCAAAATTGAAAAGGAGAAAATATGATTCGATTCCAAGGAAGAATGTGGCAGGACGGGAAATTCTGGCTGATTGAAGTGCCGCTCTTTGATGCGATGACGCAAGGGAAATCGAGAAAGGACGCTCTGAATATGATCAAGGATTATTTTGAATGTTTGCTTGACCAAAAAGAGGTTCACGTTTTTGTTGAATCTATTGACGATCAAATTCTTGAACTCTGGTCTGATCCCATTGCCCCACTTTTTGCGCTATTGCTTCAGCGACAACGCCAGATTTCCGGCTTATCCCTCGCGGAGACAGCGATTCGTTTGGGGAGCCGCTCTCCCAACACCTATGGAAGATACGAACAGGGGAAGTCTGTTCCCTCTATTGAAAAATTCTTTGAATTGCTTGATGCTGTTACCCCCGATAAACACTGGGTGCTGACCTAGCTCGGCTATTTGAAAATGCACTCATGGGAAAAACAGAACACACGCCAACAACTGAAACAGAACAGATGCACCTTTTGGGGGTAATCTGCCTGGCCAGCGAGATCATCGCGCCTTACTTTCCGATGCGAACATTTGTTTATCGCAATCCACTGCATGGTCTGGAACGACTCCACTTTGATGAGGCGGTGCGGTTGGGCGAATGGTTTCTGGAGGGCAAGGGATATCTTTCCAGCAAGATGTATCGTGATTATTTTCACTCTGGGAGAATTCTTCTAAAAGATATTGACGCGGCCCTTTCACCCTATGCAGAAGATAAACAGGTGGTCGTTTGGGGTAAGCCGATCAGTCACCTTGAAGTCCTGCGGGCTTGTATGCTCAATCCGATTGTCCCATCCCAAGATCGCCCGTTTAAGGAGGACAATTGCAAAAGGCTGAAGAAATGCCGTGACCGGTTTGTTTGACTCTCTTTTATGGCACGGCGTATACTCAAGAGACAGGGGGAATAGCGATGTTTGGAATTGGGCTGCCGGAACTTTTGACGATCTTGCTCATTGTATTGGTGGTGTTTGGCGCTGGGAAACTGCCTGAAATTGGAATCGGGTTTGGCAAAGCCCTGCGTGGCTTCAAAAAAGGCATGTCAGAGCCGGACGAAATTGATGTAACCCCTAAAGAAAATCGAAAGACAGACCGTGATCCGTTATTGTAACCTGTTGCGTACGGCGTTATGTTTCGCGTGGCCGTTTGAAGTGCTGTGTCACTATAAAACCATGGTTCTCAAAAAACGCGCAGTCGGTTTTTAGAGGGGCACTACATTATCAGCAGAGGTTTCCATGAAACATCGTCTCTTTCTGATCATTTTTGCAATTTTGTTCCCGATCGTTTGTTCCGCATCCGAAACACTTAGCGCAAATCCTTCGGTTTCGGCTCCCACAGCCCATTTAAAATCAATGCCGTTTCCTTCTCCCGAGGCGTACTACTCGGTTATGTTAGGGCTACAGTATGAGGCTTCGGGACAGTTTGAGAAGGCGTTAAAAGCCTATCAGAAAGCAGAGCGTCATGAAGTTTCCCCGCTTTTGATGACACGGATTGCTGTCTGTGCCGCACGCGTTGGCGATCTAAAAAAAGCGGTCGACTTTGCCGAAAAGGCTAATACAATCAAGCAAAATGATAAGGAAATATTGAATCTCTTGGCCGATCTTTATGCGGCTTCCGATGCCCTTGAAAAGGTGGTCGCAACATACGAGAAAATTATTGCACAGTCTCCCAAGGAGATTGACGGCTATTTAAATTTGGCTGAATTTTTAGCCAAGGAGCAGAAGGTCAGCGATGCAATTGCCACCGTAGAAAAAGGATTGATTGAGGCGTCTTCCTCTCATGTAGCTCATTACTACTTGGGGAAACTCTATTCCAGCCAAAATAAATATGAAAACGGAATTGAACATTATCAGAAGGCTTCGGCTCTTTATCCCCCCTTTTTACAAGCGCATCTTTCGGCGGCTTCTCTCTATGAGCTTTTAGGGAAACGCGATGAAGCGGAAAAAATCTACTTGCATATCCTTAAACAAAACAATATGGAACATGAAGAGGCCGGATTGAGGCTATCTTACATCTTATCCGAGCGGAAGTCTTTTGGTGAAGCGATGGGCGTTCTTAATAGACTGTCCGCTGAAGACCCTAAAAATGCCGATATTTTGTTGAAAATATCACTGCTATGGACACAACAAAAAGAATATCAAAAGGCATTAGATGCGCTCAAACAAATGATGGCGGTCGAGTCGCCCTCTTTTAATGTAAAATCATATCTCGGGTCTCTTTATGAAGGGGTTGAAAATTATGAAGCGGCCATCCAAACGTATCAGGAATTGCTTCAAAAAGCGGAGCGTCCGCTGCGAGATGAAGATTCTTACGAGATTCATCTTCGGTTGGGAAGAATTTACTTCTATCGATTAAAAAAGATTCCAGAGGCGTTGGCAGAAGGAGAGCGTGCAGTTGCGATGGATCCAAAAAAAGAGGAGGCCTATCTCTTCAACGCCTTGGTGTTGTATGAATTGGAACGATTTTCCGAAGCACGCGATTCTCTTTTGAAGGGAATCGCAATTGCCCCCAATAATCCCGATTTCCATTTTCATCTGGGGGTTGTTTATGACAAATTAAACCAATTTGACGATCTGGTTTCAGAAATGAAACGCGCCATCTCACTCGATGAACAGCATGTGATGGCGCTGAATTACCTGGGCTATACTTATGCCGATCGCGGTATTTTCCTGGCTGAAGCCGTCTCTTTAGTGACCCGTGCGTTGACCATAAAGCCTAACGATGGTTATGTGATGGACAGTCTCGGCTGGGCCTATTATAAGCAAGGCAAGATGAAAGAGGCGCTGCTCCTTCTTGAAAAGGCGGTGACGCTTGCGCCGGACGATCCAGTGATTTTGGAGCATTTGGGAGAGGTTTACTTAAAAGAAAATCAGAAGGAGCAGTCAAAAGCGGCATGGACACATTCGCTGAAGCTAGATCCTAACAATGAAAAGTTAAAAATTCGATTTAAGGAGGCCGGTTTCCTTTCTCCCGCTGAAGAAACCTCTCCGTTGGCACCAGAAGATAAGATGCAAAAGGGCACCTCTCATAACCTACTGCGGGGCTTGAATGATAAGACCATGGTTTGAAGTAACATTCAGTCACTTCAAGCTGTCCCAAAATGAGCTATAATGAAAAGAAGGAGGCAGGGTTCATGGCTCCGATTGTTGAATCATCGCTGGATTAAATAAATGGAAGATCGTGTTTTTGGAAAAGTGATTTTTACACAGGCCGCCATTAAAAGCCGTGTGGCTGAACTGGGCTTGCAAATTTCAAAAGATTATGCCAATCAGGAATTGCTCATGGTCGGCGTATTAAGAGGCGCGTACGCTTTTTTTGCCGATCTTTCACGCGCGGTCTCCCTTTCAATACAGGTTGACTTTCTTGTCATCTCCAAACAAAAAGTGATTTCTGATCTTACGGAGAATATTACAGATCGGCACGTCCTCATCGTAGAAGATATTGTGGACTCCGGCGCAACCGGCTCTTTTTTAAAAAAGGCCTTATTGGCAAGAAATCCAAAATCGCTTCGGCTTTGCACGCTGCTGGATAAACCGAGTGCCAGAGTGGTCGGGGTAGATATTGATTATATTGGCTTCACAGCACCAGATCGGTTTGTGGTTGGATATGGATTAGATTACAAAGACCGATATCGGAATCTGCCCTATATCGGCGTTTTAGAAAGAGAAAACCCTTCCGCTGCTCTCGCATGAGAAAAATCTGGGCACCTCTAAAAACCGTCACGAGCGGTCAAAATGCAAGGCGCACGGCGCACAGGAACCGTAGTGTACGTTTAGTACATGAGGATTCCGAGCACCGTGCAACACAGCAGTTTGTCCGCGCAGTAGGTTTATAGAGGTGCCCATCTATTTAGATCATATCGCCGCCACACCGCTTTTGACAGCGGCCAAAGATGCGATGATGCCCTTCTGGGACGAATCTTTCGGCAACCCGCAAAGCCGCCATGAGGTCGGAGATGCGCCCAAAGCGGCTATCGAGACGGCACGAAAATCCATTGCCGAACTCATTGGTGCCGATCCGCGCGAAATCATTTTTACCGCCTCAGCTTCTGAAGCAAATAATCTTGCCATCAAGGGAATCCTGTCTTCCCATAAAAAAAGGGGGCGGCATATTATTACCTCGGTGATCGAACATTTTTCCGTTGCACATCCGATCAAACGCATGGAGCAAGAAGGCTATCAGGTGACCTGGCTGCCGGTTGATCAAACGGGACGCGTCAATCCTGCCGATGTTAAAAACGCAATTTGTAAAGAGACGGTATTGATTTCTATCGCCCACGCGAATAATGAGATCGGGACCATTCAACCCATACAAGAAATTGCGAAAATTGCGAATGCTTCAGGAGTGCCCTTTCATACCGATGCGGCGGCAACGGTTGGGGTGATTCCATTTGATATTAATTCATTGGGGGTTGATCTGGCGGGTTTTTCGGCCCAGCAGTTTTATGGCCCAAAAGGGGTGGGGGCGCTTTATCTTCGGCGCGGCACACGCATTTTCCCCTTAATTGACGGGGGGATTCAAGAAGGGGGCCGCCGAGCCGGAACAGAAAATGTGCCAGCCATCGTTGGCATGGGCGTTGCGGGAAAGGCGGCAAGAGAAAATCTAACCCATGAACACAAACGGCTTTCTAATTTAAGGGATCATCTTATTTCTGGGTTGATTAAAAAGGTCAATCGGATTCATCTGACGGGTGACCGGCAATATCGTTTGCCGCATATTGCAAGTTTTGCCGTGGAATATGTAGATGGAGAGGCATTGATTCGCGCGCTTTCTCGAAGCGGTATTATTGCGGCCGCAGGCTCCTCTTGCAGTGCGGACGCGCTTAAAATATCACCGACACTCACCGCGATAGGGTATCCGGCCAACATTGCGCAAGGAGCAATTGTGATGAGTTTGGGGAAAGACACAACACGCGAGGATATTGATACCGTGCTTTCGGTCTTTCCCGAAGTGGTTTCGTCACTTCAAGAAATCTCTCCGATTTATTCCGAATTATCTGGCGGAGCGTCCGCTGCGAGCAGCCAATCACGATGACCTCGGATGTAACACTAGATACGCTCGGATTGTTTTGTCCGTTGCCCGTGATTTTAACATCGAAGAAAATCAAAGAGATGATCGCAGGACAGATTCTTTTAGTGCTTTCCGATGATATCGGTGTTAAAAAAGATATGGTGGTTTGGTGTGAAAATTCCGGACATGAACTGCTTCAGATTGTTGAGGAGGGCACGACCATTCAATGTTATGTTCTAAAAAAATAATTACACTCGCACTCCTTTCCGGGATGCTGTTGGCTCTGTCATTTCCACGTTGGAATTTTCCGTGGCTTGCCTTTATCGCTGTCATCCCTCTTTTTTATGCCTCTGAAGGACAAACCCCTAAAAAATCGTTCCTGCTTGGGTGGATTGCAGGGATGGTTTACTTTGCAGGCAGCCTCTCGTGGGTCACCATCAGCATGGAGCAGTATGGAGGCCTTTCCAAATTCATCAGCTTCCCGCTCATGTTTCTTCTATCGGCTTATCTTTCGCTCTATGTTGCATTTTTCACAGGACTGCTTCGGCTCTTTAAAAGCGATTTATCATGGGCGATGGCTCCAGTTTTCTGGACCGGATTAGAATATTTGCGAGGACATCTTCTAACCGGTTTTCCATGGAATATATTGGGATATTCGCAATATCGCAATATATCTCTGATTCAGATTGCCGATATCACATCGGTGTATGGTGTTAGCTTCATGATTATTTTGATCAACGTCAGCCTCTATTTAATAGCACAAACCGCATGGCAGAAAAGGCAATTAGCGATCTACCCCACTGCAATCCTTTTTTCCGTTTTGGCCATCTCGTTTTTATATGGAACGTATCGTCTGAGTCAGCCGATGGGAAGGGGTGATCCCATTACTGTCGCAGTGATTCAAGGGAATATTGATCAATCAGGAAAATGGTCGCCGAATCTGCGCGAGACCATTGTTGCGAAATATGAACGATTGTCGCGCACCTTTTCAAATCGTGCCGATTTGGTGGTCTGGCCGGAGGCGGCCTTGCCTGTTTTTTTTCAGAATGAACCTTTGTACCAAGAAAGATTGGGCGTACTTTCGCGAAGGGGGAATTTTTCGCTTTTATTCGGCTCGCCTGCTTTTTTGGAAACGCCTTTGGGGCAGATTTCACTTTTAAATTCGGCATATCTTCTATCTGGAGGCTCAGCCGAAAGATACGATAAAATCCATCTGGTGCCGTTTGGAGAGTATGTGCCGCTGAAATCGCTTCTTTTCTTCGTGGATAAAATGGTGACGGGAATTGGTGAGTTTATTCCCGGTGAGACAGCAAAAGTCTTTGAGATGTCGTCTGCGAAGATCGGAACGGCGATCTGCTTTGAGGTGATCTTCCCCGAAGTGGTTCGTCGTTTTGCACAAAACGGTGCGAATTTGATGGTGACCATTACGAACGATGCCTGGTTTGGAGATTCGGCGGCTCCCGATCAACATTTCTCGATGGTTGTTTTCCGTGCGATTGAAAATCGGGTGCCGTTTGCTCGCGCTGCCAATACAGGCATTTCTGGGTTTATTGATGCGCATGGCAAGATTTTACAAACGAGCCCTCTTTTTAAGGATGCGGCATTATTACATTCGCTTTCACTGGGAATGAGGAAAACGATCTACACCCGCCATGGCGATTTCTTTGCAATCGGGAACCTTCTCATCATGATGGGTTTTATGATCTGGGTGGTTTTGAAAAAGAAGTAAAATGAGGTATCATACGAGTATGTCGAAGACAATTAAAATCATCGTCTTATTCGGACTGTTCACTTTTTCAGCGTGTTCAAGTATTAGTGATCTTTCGCGGGAAACCTATCAGAAAGGATTCTTGCGGGGAGATTATATTGAAAAACAAAATACGGCGATTCTAGAGATGACAGCAGAATCTTCCGCAGATACCTATCTCCCCACCGCAAGCGCAATATTCAATCGGCTGATTAAAGAGCGGGTGCCGAATCTTCCGTTTCTCTCATCGGTTTCTTTGCCACATCGTTCGTTCACACTTCCGTTGACGAAGAAGGTGTTGGAGGAGAGCACTTTTAAGCCGATTTTAGGAATCACGTCTGTCCGATTTGTTCTTCAAACTCACTTGCAACTGGCCGAGGTGGCCGAAGGGGCGACACAAGTTGCGATTTACGGGCGGCTTTGGGATATGGAGCAGGGGGATATTCTTTGGGAAGGCGTTGGGGAATCACGCGGCTATCTGTTTTTGTTTGCGCCAACGGTACCTGCCTCATTTGAGAAGGCCATGGAGGTTGCAAGCCGCGGGCTTATTCGGAAATTGCCGATAGAAGAGAACGAATGAATATTCCAGTCAAGGTCTACGCCATCCTGCCGGATCCAAACACGGAAGCGCAAGTGGTTCTCCTAAGAGATGAACAACACAAGCTGTTGCTGCCCATTTGGGTCGGGGCAACCGAGGCCTCCGCGATCCGCCTCACGATGGAAAATGTTGCGGTTTCACGTCCGCTCACGCACGATTTGCTCAAAGAAATTTTAGGCACGCTGCATTTTCGTCTTGATAAAGCAATTATCAACAATGTGAATGGGAACACCTATTATGCCGCACTTTACCTAGAGGAGGTCGCACACGATAAACCGGCTAAAGGGGGTTTGCCCTTGGAACCCAAAAAGGGGCAGGAGCCCTCTTCTTTAAAGTCATTTGAGATTGACGCGCGGCCGTCTGACGCGATTGCGCTATCACTTCGGTATGGCGCACCGCTTTATGTGACGGAGTCGGTTTTCAATCAAAAAGAGCCGCAAGATGATCTGACCGAGTGGCTTTCCCGCCTTCACCCAAAAGATTTTGGTTCGTTCTATAATGCCTAACCCATTTGAAAACGGGTATCAACCCAAAGAAATTGAAGCGCACTGGCAGGGCTATTGGAAGGAACATCAAACCTTTCGGGTCAACGAAAATTCTGAAAAACCAAAATATTATTGTCTGGAGATGTTTCCGTATCCGTCCGGCCGAATTCATATGGGCCACGTCCGGGTTTATGCGATTGGTGATTTAATCGCACGATTCAAAACGATGCGCGGATTTGCCCTGCTTCATCCAATGGGTTGGGACGCCTTCGGCTTGCCAGCCGAGAACGCAGCCATCAAGCAAAAGGTTCCACCCGCCGAATGGACACTCAAAAATATTGCCGCGATGCGTGCCCAGTTGGGAAAGTTAGGACTTTCCTATGATTGGGATCGAGAGGTGACAACCTGTCTGCCCGATTACTATCGCTGGAATCAGTGGCTTTTTATCAAGATGTTTGAACGCGGACTCGCCTATCAAAAAGAGGGGACGGTTAACTGGTGCCCCTCGTGCGAAACAGTCTTGGCCAATGAACAAGTCATCGACGGGGAATGCTGGCGCTGTTCAAGTCAAGTGGTTCAAAAGCGGCTGAATCAATGGTTTCTCAAAATTACCGATTATGCGGAGGAGCTTTTATCCAGTGCCGAAACGCTGACCGGCTGGCCTGAACGCGTACTTTTAATGCAGAAAAACTGGATTGGGAAAAGCAGCGGATTGGAAGTGCATTTTCCTCTAGATGATCGCCCCAATGAATCGCTAACAATTTTTACGACCCGCCCCGATACCTTATTGGGGGTCACTTTTCTTTGCATTGCGCCGGAACACCCGTTACTTCTCCCCCTGATTGCGGGAAAGGATCAAGAAAACGCAGTGTTGTCGTTCATCGAAAAAATAAAACAGCAAGACAAAACGGTTTCGACCTCATTGACCGTCGAGAAAGAGGGCCTTTTTACGGGGGCTTATGCAATTCACCCATTGACCCATGAAAAAATCCCGATCTTTACAGCAAATTTTGTGTTGATGGAATATGGCACCGGCATTATTATGGCCGTTCCCGCGCACGATCAACGCGATTTTGAATTTGCGACGAAATACAATCTTCCAATTCGCTTGGTGATTCAAAACAAAGCACAATCGCTTGTTCTTCCTCTTTCTGAAGCGTTCGTCGAATCCGATGGGGTTCTTGTCTCTTCGAATATCTTTACTGGTCTTGACCCAGATGCTGCCAAGAAGGCGATCTGCCGGTATGTTGAGAAGGAAGGGCTGGGGCAGGAAAAAATTTATTACCGTCTCCGCGATTGGGGCATCTCGCGTCAGCGTTACTGGGGAACCCCCATCCCAATGATTTACTGCGAGACGTGCGGTGTTGTTCCCGTTCCGCTTTCTAATTTACCCGTACTGCTTCCTTCCGACATTCCGTTTTCGGGGAAGGGAGTATCTCCTCTGCTTCAATCCCCGTCGTTTATAAAGGTTGACTGCCCCAAGTGTCAGAAGCCTGCCCGCCGCGAGACCGATACCATGGACACCTTTTTTGATTCGTCTTGGTATTTCTTACGATATGTCTCACCCCATGAAACAGGAAATCCATTTGATCCGAATCAAGCTGCAAAGTGGCTTCCGGTGACGCAATATATCGGTGGTATTGAACATGCCATTTTGCATTTGCTCTACGCGCGATTTTTTACAAAGGTGATTGCCGATTTGGGACTGACTCAAATTCGGGAGCCGTTTTTAAACCTTTTGACACAAGGGATGGTGATTAAAGACAACGCCAAAATGTCCAAATCAAAAGGAAATGTGGTTGATCCCGATCATCTGATTAATGAGTACGGAGCCGATACGACACGGGTATTCTCTCTCTTTGCGGCGCCGCCTGAAAAAGATTTGGTCTGGAGCGATGAAGGTGTGCAGGGGGCGTCTCGATTTTTGACACGGGTTTGTAAGATGGTTTATGAGCAGGTTCCGCCTGCTTGTTCTTCACAAGAACCAGTTCGAGGAGAGGTTGTTATCAATGCCTCGTCTGGAACAAAAGCGATTTATCGGATGACACAGCGAACGATCAAGCGCGTCACAGAAGATACAGAGAAGTTTTGTTTTAATACCGCCATTTCCGGCCTCATGGAGTTTTATAATTTTCTCTCGCACGAGATTGGCAATCGTTCTGTTGAGGAAAAAGATGATTTGACGTATCAGCGCGTATTACGAGATGCCATGGAAAAACTGGTTGTTTTAATCTCTCCCTTTGCGCCGCATTTAGGGGAGGCCCTTTGGGCGCACTTAGGACACCTCCCGTCGATTAGTCAAATTTCGTGGCCCGTGTATGACCCGGCATGGACAGAGTCGGAAACGGTGGAGGTGGTCGTTCAGGTCAATGGCAAAATCAAGACCAAGTTTATCGAGGCGGCAGGAACAGATGAAGAAGTGTTGAAGAAAACGGCGCTCTCTGATCCCAAGGTGATTACCGCGATTGGCAATTTGCCGATTAAGAAAATTTTTGTCATTAAGTCACAATTGATTAACATTGTTGTGTAATGAAAACTCTATTGTCATTCCGGCAATTCTTAAGCCGGAATCCAGTCATTTTTAAAAATGTTCTCTCCCTGTCCTGCCTTGTTCTTCTCCTAAGCTGCAGTGTCGCCCAGAGAGTTCCGCCTACGACGTATCCACCGATTGCTCTTCTTTTTTTTGAAAATGGCACCAATGAGCCAATGATCGAACAGCAGTTTTCCCCGATTTTAAAAGAACGATTTATTCGGCGCGGGATGAATAGGATCCAAAACTCAAACGAAACCGCGTTTGTTCTTTCTGGAAAAATCGTCCAGTTTGAATCGGCCTTCAAATCACTCAACGAGAATGGACAGGCGACAGAGTATCAAATCACAATTGGGGTTGCATCGAAGCTCACAGAGAAGGGAAAGGCGGAACCTGCCTTGAAAATGGATTTAATGGAGTCTGCTGATTATCTTGCCAGCAGCGATCCTGCGATGAATCGGGATCGTCGTGATCGCGCGATCCGCGAGGCCGCCTTTCGTCTTTCCGATCGCACCGTTGATTTGGTTTCTGATTTCTTGTCGGAGAGCAGATAATGCCATCCTCATCCGAGCTGACTTATCAAACGGCACGACAACAGCTTCGTCCTGAAAAAATCTCGCCGCTTTACCTGATCCACGGCGAGGAGCGATTCTTTGTCAACAAGCTTCTAGCATGGTTTCTTGAAAACGCAATTGATCCGGCATCATCCGATTTTAATTACAATCGTTTTAATGGCGCAACGGCCTCCCCTTCTGAAATCCTTTATGCGGCCAAAACGGTTCCCATGACGGGCGGTAAAAAACTTGTTGTGATTGAAGATGCGGATCAGATGAAAGACCCGGAAGGCCAACTACTTGAGTACATCGCTTCCCCTGTCTCGATGGCAACCGTTATTCTAGTCGCGCAAAAGCCTGATATGCGGACAAAGCTTTTTATCGCGCTAAAAAAACAAGCAGTGGTGATTCATTGCCGGCCGCCGTATGAGAATGAACTTCCTGCGTTGATGCAACAAGAGGGAAAACAAATGGGGATGACGCTTTCAACAGATGCCATCTTTTTCTTAGCGGAGCGTCTGGGCAAAAACCTGACCCTTTTACATGTGGCGCTCGAAAAATTATCGTTGTATATCGGAAACCAAAAAGAAAAATTGGTTTCACTTGAGATGGTCTTGGTCGTCGTTTCCGAAGAAAAAGAGTATACGGTTTTTGATTTGGTCAATGCTGTTTTTGCAAAAGACTTGAAGAATGCCTTATCGCGGCTTGCCAATCTGTTAGACGAGGGGGAGGCGCCTCTGAAGATTTTGGCCATGTTCCTTTGGCAGTTTCGAATGATGGCGATAGGAAAAGAAGCCCTTTTATCCGAGTCGGAGTCAGCTGTCGGAAAGCGGTTGTCGCTGCCCCCCTATCGGGTCGGCCCATTCTTGGAGCGGCTTCGTTTGTGGCAAGCCAATGAGATTCGCGCCGCGTTTGATCTTTTTACACAGACCGACCTCAAATTAAAAGGCAGCCGGGTGGCTCACGCAATCATACTGGAAGACTTGATTCTGAAGATTTGTGTTCAACCGATGTTGATAGCGGAGCGTCGCGTTCTGCCTTCCGCAGCACCGGGGCGGTTGACCGTATGAATCATGAGATAGTATGATACTGCATGGTTACAATCCCAGAAGAAGTCGTCAAAGAGATCAAAGCGTTTGATCGAGAGATTAAACGGCTTCTGAACAACGAAATCCCGGAGGAGAAATTCAAGAAATTTCGCCTTCAACAGGGCATCTACGGCCAACGACAAAAGGGCGTTCAGATGGTTCGGGTGAAGATTCCCTCTGGTCTTTTGAATGCCGAAAAGCTCCGGACATTGGCCGACCTTGTCGAGACCTATTCTACGGGAAAAGGACATGTGACGACCCGTCAGGATATTCAGTTCCATTTTGTAAAGCTCTCGAATGTCCCAACGATTCTCCGCCGTCTTGCCGAAGCAGGACTCACCTCGCGCGAGGCCTGCGGAAACACGGTTCGCAATGTCACCTCCTGCCATTGGGCTGGCTCCTGTCCTACGGAACTTTTTGATGTTACCCCGATGTCGGAAACGGTCGCCTATCACCTTTTAAGAAACCCGATCAATCAGGACCTGCCTCGAAAATTTAAAATCTCCTTTTCGGGATGCAAAAGTGAATGCGGACTGGCCGCCATTCACGACATCGGCTTTATTGCCGAGTCTCGAAACCAAAATGGAACGACTGAGTATGGGTTTCGCGTCTATGCAGGAGGAGGCTTAGGCTCCAGTCCCAAACTGGCCAAGCTCTATTCGGAATTTCTTCCGTTTGAAGAGGTGTTGCCGACCTGCGAGGCAATGCTCAAGATCTTTGATGCGAATGGGGATCGCAAAACTCGCAGCAAGGCACGGATGAAATTCATTCTTGAAAAATGGGGAATGGCGAAATTTAAAGAAGCCGTTGCCAAAGAGATCGCGATTTTCAAAGAAGTAAAGAAGGCATATCCGCCCCTACGAGGGGCAGCGAACGGAGCCCTCCCGATGGTCGGCATGGAACAAGCATCATCAAGCCTGCAGGCATTGTTATACCCATCCGTACCTTCTGAGTGGATAAAAACGAATGTTCTCCCGACCAAAAACAAATCAAAGGTTGCAGTTCAAGTCCGGCTTCCGTTGGGAGATATTACGGCTGAGGCGCTTCGGGGATTGGCCGATATTGTGGATCAATTTGCCCCACAAGCGCTCCGAGCGACGCATCAGCAAAATTTTGTTCTGTTTGGTATTGACCCGTCATCCCTTCCCAATCTTTATCGTGCGCTTAATAAACTGGGTCTTGCCGCATCGGGCGCGGAGACCGCCGTGGATGTGATTGCCTGTCCGGGCGCCGATAGTTGCCAGCTTGCGCTGACCTCTTCAATGGGTGTTGGTGCGGCTATCTCGGATGCCTTTGCACAGGCTAAAACAGAGAGTGACGACCTTGCGGGTCTCCGTATTCGGATTTCCGGCTGTCCCAATTCCTGCGCCCAGCATCATATTGCCGGAATTGGTCTTCATGGCGTAGCAAAAAAGATTAATGGAAAGCTGGTGCCGCATTATCAGGTACACTTAGGGGGTGGTGTGAACGCGGATTCCTCTGCCCTTGGAAAACCAACGATCAAGATACCGGCAAAGAATATTCCACAGGCCGTTATGAAAATCAGCAGTATTTTTCGTGAAAATCATCAAAACGGGGAGCGCTTTAATGATTTTATAAAACGTTATGGGGCCAATACCATTGCAACGCAATTAACTGATTTTACCAATCTTCCAATGCCAGATGTGGCCCCGGAATCTTATAAAGACTATAAGGCCGAAGGCGACTTTCATCTGGACGATCTGGGGCCGGGGGAATGCGCAGGAGGCGTCATTGATCTGATCGAGAATCTTTTGCGAACGAGTCGGCAGTCGCTTGCGGACGCCCAATTGGAGGTGGGCCGCGGAAGAGAGGACTTGGTCATTGATCCACTAAAGAGCAGTATTCTTCGGGCCTGTCGCGCGCTGCTTATTCCTTTTGGTGTTGATTCTCCCGACGATAATGAAATATTAAAACAGTTCCAGCACAAGGTCGTGGAACAGGGAATTGTGTCGGAGCGATTTGAAACGTTTACGCAATCCCTTGGGCAGTGGATCGATTTTGACTCGGTCGTTGACCTAGAGGCCCATCTAGACTTGTCTAATCTTTTTCTCGCAGAATGCCAAGAGGCGTACGACCAAATGGACGCCAGTATGAAGCTGAAAAAGCTAGCACCAGGAAGTGGATTTCAATCTCAACCACAGCCTGCCAATACTAATCGGCGAGCTAAAAACGAAGCGTATCATATTAATATGCGACTAGACCTGTCAGGGGTGGCTTGCCCGATGAATTTTGTGAAGACAAAATTACAGCTCGAAGAAATGGAGGCGGGACAGGTGCTTGCGGTCATTATTGATGATGGGGCGCCGAAAGACAATGTTCCCCGTTCGGTTCAAGCAGAAGGCCATAAAATTTTAAAACTTGAACAATGCCCCGATAGCCATTACGAACTGGTCATTGAAAAGGTCTAGTCCGCCGACGGGCGGAGGCGAGAATGACAACTCCCGTTGGTCGTTGTAAAACCAAACGTGTTCATTGCCTCTACAGACCACTCAGCATCATTTTAAGGCGATCCTGCCAAGTGGTCGGGGTCACTTCGACTCCGGAAATCGTCTTTAACATTTTATCGCGTAATGCCCGGTTATTGGCAAGCGCCCTAAAACTCATATTGCGCGCCCAGATGACGGGTGCAAGCCCGCTGTTCCAGAAAAAGGTCATCTCGTCCCCCAATCGCTGTAAGACCTCCACACTCGGACGGCGAAGGGCTTCATATTCGGAAAGCGTTTTCTTTGAAAAGTCGCCTTTTCTAAAGCAATCCAGAACAATATCGGAAAGGACTACGGCATCTTCCATCGCCGAATTTCTTCCCTGCGCCACATGAGGATTCATTGCATGCGCCGCGTCCCCCAACAAGACCGCGCCATTTTCGGCCCACGACTCACAGCGCACGCGAAAACAGGGCCGAAACGAGAGATCACTCCAACCTGTCAGCTTTGAAAAGACGGCTTGTTCAAATGCAGGCACGCCAGTTAAGTTCACGGCGCGAAGTTCCTGTAAAAACCATTCAAATGGACGTTTTAAAATTTCGTTCAGTTTGTTTTTTTGCACCATGTAGAAAAGATAAAGCGTTTCTTTCCCGACCGGGAAGAACCCAGCAATCTCCCGCCTTCCCAAATAGTAGCAGGACTGTTCTTGAAAGCCAGCAGCAAGCGGAAGCAAAGCAGTGAGATAGCCATCGCGATACGTAGAAAGATCGGATGAAACCCCCATCGCCGACCGAAATTGCGAGCCAGGCCCATCTGCGGCAACAACAATGGGGGCAAACCATTGTTTCGTCCGCACCCCGTCATCTGTCTCAATACCAATCACCTGACTCCCTTCTCTTAAAATCGTCGTAAAATTTTCGCCGCAAAAAAGGGTGACCTCTGGGATTTCGCGCACCTTCTCAATAAGCAGGGTCTGAATGACTTCGGGACGTAAAATAAGGGAATACGCGTGGGTGCCCCGAATCTGCTGATAATCAATCGTACAAAGAGGGTCGCCATTTGTTTTCTTAAAATGGACAAACCGATTTTTGAAAACGTCCCGAGAAAGAAGATCGGGAAGCAACCCGAAGCGGTCTAAGGTACGAAGCGCGCTGGGCTGAATCATCTCGCCACCTCGGAAAAAAGTGGGGGTCTTTTGCCGCTCTAACAGGGCAATTTTTATCCCCAGTCTTCCTAAAATAAGCGCAAGCAGCAGCCCGCCTCCGCCTCCGCCAATAATAATCAAATCGTATTTTTGTTTTACAGTCATAAATGGTTTGGGAATCTATAAAAAGTGCTGTGCACGGCGTCCCGACCTACAGGAACCGCTGTGTCTATATTGTACATGAAAGTGAATGGTGTTTTGCTGGAAAAGTTTGGGATCCACTAGACATCCTTTTCGGTTAAGGTTATATTGTGATCCCTTGTTTGAGAGGTGGCTGTATCCACAGATACGATCAATGTATTCGTATCAAAAGGAGAAATCGAATGCCTTTATTACGTCTGTCAATAGTTGTTCCAACCTTTAACGAGTCGAAAAACGTAAAAGAGTTAATCTCCCGTATTGAAAAAACGATAGGCCCAGATGGGTGGGAGATGATTTTTGTGGATGATAACTCTCCAGATTGTACCGCAGCGATCCTACGCGGTATCGCACGGGATGATGCCAGAGTCCGTTGTCTACAACGAATCGGCCGGCGCGGATTATCCTCAGCATGCATAGAGGGGATGTTGGCTGCTTCAGCGGAGATCATCGCTGTGATGGACGCGGATCTGCAACATGATGAAAGCATCCTCCCTAAAATGCTTTCCGCGGTTGAGGAAAGTGGTGCCGAGGTCGTGGTGGGGACCCGATACACAGACGGTGGCAGCTTAGAGGGGTTAACTGGGTCTCGTAAAATCATGAGTCACGTTGCAACAATCGCTGGCCAGTCAATATTAAAACAACCGGTTTCTGACCCAATGAGTGGTTTTTTTATGCTCCAGCGTCAGGTATTCGACTCCTCAGTTTCGAATCTTTCGGGTTTAGGTTTTAAGATACTGCTTGATCTCCTTGCAACGGTAAAAAGGCCGTTGCGAATCACTGAAATACCGTATCGCTTCCGCGAACGTTTTGCAGGTGAAAGCAAGCTCGATGAAATGGTTGTATGGGAGTATGGAATGCTATTAGCCGACAAAACGATTGGCCGATTCATTCCGGTACGATTCCTAGCCTTTTCGATAATCGGAGGGGTGGGGGTGTTTATCCACATGGCAATACTCACCGCTTCACTCAAAGGGCTCGCGTGGAATTTCTCGACCGCGCAATCAATCTCGACAGGCGTTGCAATGCTATTTAACTTTGCACTCAATAATATCTTAACTTACCGTGACAGACGATTAAAAAAGATGGGAGAATGGTTGAAGGGGTTAGCAAGCTTTGTCGCTGCCTGCAGCATTGGTGCTTTTACTAATGTGGGGATTGCAACCTACCTATTTGAAAACGAAACACAATGGGTTCTTGCAGCCCTCAGCGGCGTATTGGTTGGCGCTGTTTGGAACTATGCCGTGACGCAAATTTATACATGGGGTAAAGACAAGTAGCGCTGCAACGTCCATAATCCATTTAAGTAATCGACACGCTGTTGGGAAGGGATCTTATCTTGTTTTATCCAAGTCTGTGGAGTTTGTTCCCCAATCAATGGAAAAATAACAAGGGTGTCAATACGAAATGGATCGGAGCCGTATTTGCCCTATTACTCCTCCTTTTTGTCATTTTCAAGCTCTCTGTAAATGAAGGTCCCTGGCTTGGAAATGACAGTTTTCAATATATCAGTGTCGCAGCCTATTTTAATCAAGGAGAATTCGCAAAAACAGGGGTCGTCTATTTTGATACAGAAAGAAGTCATGGTTTTCTTCCAGCGCCATTAACAACCTTCCCGTTTGGATATCCGCTTGCGATTGCCACAGTAAGTCATTTGGGGATTTCTCATGAGTCCGCCGCTGTATTGATTTCATTGCTGTCACTCATTGCCCTGACGTTTGCATTCAATTGGGCACTTTCTCTTCTGAAGATCTCACTCCCTGTTTGTATTTTCATCAACATATTATGGGTCATGAATGAAGGGCTGATTTTCTATTCTGCCTCGGTCGGAACAGAAGGGCTTTTTACATGCCTCAGTTTTCTTGCTATTGTCCTGCTCATAAAGCAGATGACCTCTCAAGAACGGGATACATCCTCGTTTGGTTTGCTGGCCACCGCATATCTCTTGATTGGAGTCAGCTACTACATTCGATATGCCGGACTGATTTTATTTGCAGGGGTCTATTCGTTTCAGATGATTCGGTTTTTCCTCAACCGAAGTCAAGTTAATCGAGATGCCCTTGTTGCAGGGATCTTTTGCGTCGGGCTCATTGCAATCGGCTTTATTAGGAATTTTTTATTGGTAGGCGATTGGAGAGGAGGGAATAACAAGGGAGTTGATCATTCCCTTATCGAAATGATCAGCCAGTTTATTCGCGCAATATACCAATTATTTTTTGGCTTCTCCTATCCAGCCGGATTTGGCAGATTTGAAATGATGATAGGCGGCGCAACCGTTTTGCTGATTATTTTGTTATTTTCCTCAAGGAGTACTCTCGCGAAAAATTCAAACGACTTTCCTCTGGACATCTTTTGTTTTCTCTGTTTTTATATTTTTGTTTATTGTGCCAGCCTAATCTACTTAGGGATGACAGGGCCTATTTCGTTTGGAGTAAGATTGTTTATTCCTTTTCTCCCAGTCCTGTTATTAGTTTTAGCCCTTATCTTAAATACACTGATCAGGAAGGAACAGACCCTACGTGTGTCTTTAATGGGGGTGGCTGCCATGCTATTATTTTCTATGGGTTATGCAGGGATACATGCGAGAAATCTTTTAGTCCCCGGCAAAATCGGGAACGATGCTGTTGTGACCGATTCTCTTTCTGCCACTTTGATTGGAGAGGAAAGCAGCCTGATATGGATCAAAAAAAATATTCCAAAAACAGCGGTGCTGATGGCCAATGAAGGACAGGCACTCCATTATGTGTTAAAAAATCCCGTGGTGGCGTTGGCTGATTCGGAGTATAGTGTTGTCTCGTGGAATGAGGAGACGCTAAAACAGTATGCGAACCAATTCAACGGAGAATTTTGTTTCCTGTTCAAAAACAATGATCCGGTCTTCAAAGAGTCCCCCTTTTTAAGCGGTCTATTAGCCGGGAAAGCACCGCATTGGTTATCTCTCATCGCCCATTCAAAAGGGATGGCACTTTATAAGATACAAAAAGGAACATTGTGATTTTGTAATTCCTCGTGATCAATAAAGGGCTGAAAAAGCGTTAAAAATGGTATTTTTCATTAATAAGAATTGTGATGTCCAATGACAAGCAAAGAAGCCGGAAACTTTCTGGAGCGAAACCCCAAAAAGTCAATGACGGTTATTGTTGTCATCTCTCTCATCATGATTGATTTTCTTACAGCATCTCTATACCGATTTTTTTTTGGATATCATTTCTTCTCCTTGCAAGAGAGGGTCCTTCAAGAAGAGAGGGCTATTGAAATGGCCTATCGAATCTCTTCAGAGACCTACCATCACGACCTCAAGAAAAAATTTTCGGGTGTTGGGATTTGGGGAGACAAACGATATACCATTTTAACCGATTCGTTGGGATTCAAGAACGGCAGCGTAAAAGATATCCCCCTCACATCCCCGAATCGTCGCATTGTTTTTATAGGAGATTCTTTTACGGAAGGGATCGGGGTTCCGTATGAAGAGACATTTGTAGGCCTCATCGCCCATCGCTTATTGCCCAGAAATATTGAAGTGCTCAATGCGGCCGCAAGTTCCTACTCTCCTATTATTTACTGGAGAAAAATTAAATATCTCATTGAAGAGGTGGGATTACAATTTGATGAGCTGTTTGTGTTTATTGATATTTCTGATATACCCGATGAAGTGAATCGATACACGTTATCAGAACACCATACCGTGGACAGCAGGGAGGACAAAGGCGATACGGGGAGGATGGGTGAGGAAGGAACGGTGGGGTCAATAAAAAACCTCATCAGAGAAAATACCATACTCCCATATTTTCTTCTAGACAAAACCTACGATTTACTTTCCCCCCCGAAGGTTCAAACACCATTCCAACGATGGACCATAGACAAGACGTTGTTCCCTGTCTATGGGGAAAAAGGATTAGAGAAGGCAACGCTCTATATGGATCGGCTATTTGAATTGCTAAAAAAACACAATGTTAAACTAACCATTGCCGTTTATCCATGGCCAGATCAGATTGTTAATAATGATTTAAATTCAATTCAGGTTACTTTTTGGAAAAAATGGGCAGAAGAGAAAAAAATTCCACTTCTCAATTATTTCCCTTGTTTTGTCGCTTCAAACCGATCAGAAACGGAGAGCAAATTGCTCATAACGGATTTCTTTATAAAAGGAGACGACCATTGGAATGAAAGAGGCCATCAACTCATTGCGGAGCAGTTTTTATCGTTTTATGAGAGGGGGAGGGCATGCAAAAAAAATGCATAAACGACTGAACGCTATTAACAGTCCGTGGAGATATCTGTGAAGATGAAGCGTACAATCAGAGGAGAGTATATTGTCTTTTTTCTTATTGTTTTAGCAGGCTTGGCCGCACGTCTACACGATGTGCATTATGCTTTCCATGTGGATGAAATATTATCAGTCAAAATTGCGAGTAAACCGCTTACAGGCGTGCTTGAAGAGGCTTTGCAAGACACATCGCACCCTCCGCTCTATTATTTTTCTCTTTACCTGTGGATCAATGTGTTTGGCTCCTCTGAGGAATCGGCGCGGTTACTGAGTGTGTTATTCTCGTGCGGCTTTCTTTGCTTGTCGTACATGCTGCTGCGCCGGTTTGTTTCTCTTTGGCTTGCCCTCGGTCTGCTCTCAATCCTTGCATTCAGTCCGTTATTCATTTCCCTGGAGCAACCGGCACGTCCCTATGCCTTAATCGCTCTTCTCTCTACAGTCAATTTACTGGCCTTTATGCGAGTCATGGAGGAGGCCGCAGATGAACACAAGCGCCTAGTGGTTTGGGCCCTATCGTGTGGGCTCTTGTTATGTGCTCAATATCTGTCGGCACTCATGATTGCCTTGCAAATTTGCTTTGCACTCTTTTACGCCCCATCAAAACGCCTGAAGATTCTTCTGTATGGCTCCGTTGGAAGTGCCCTCATCTTGCCCTGGTTTATCGCGGCATTTGGTTCGGCACTCTCAAGTGGAGATAACCCGCTGCCCCAGATCTCATGGATCTCTCGACCGACACCCGAGGACTTCTTATGGAGCTACTTTGTGGTGTTTGGCCAAATCCAGGGAGTGTCAGCCCGTTGGTTATTTATTCTATTGGGAATGATCGGGACAGCATACATAAAACACCTTGCCCTATCGAAAACCCTGCCGGCGAATCATTTACTCTTATTTTCCATTGGCTTTGGACTCCCTATGGTTGTCTACGCCCTGTCCATATGGGGACCTCAATCCCTTTTTGTTGTACGCCAATTGATCGGGACAAAAATTGTGTTTGTCGGGACGATTGGATTATGCCTTTCAACCCTCCCCAGGCGTCTGGCTGGCTGTTTTTTGTTGGCCCTGCTGATCTGGATGTCTGCGGCTCTCCC
Organism: Nitrospirota bacterium; assembly: GCA_038067655.1. Classification (GTDB taxonomy): domain Bacteria; phylum Nitrospirota; class Nitrospiria; order SBBL01; family SBBA01; genus JACPZM01. Next base: position 17,245 of record JBBTNS010000058.1, on the reverse strand, counting down.
GGGGGCGTTCCAAGATAACAAACGGGTGTCATTTCGTGACGCAGCAGAACAGATTGATAGGAAATATGGCTCCATAACCGTCGTAACAACGGAGGCGGATATCGGGATACCATTAGACTTCTATCGAAAGGCAGGTTCCGTACGGCTCTGGGAGACCATTGCAGAAAACGATGGGGGATCCCGTGTGATATGCCGCAGGCCCGATACGAATAGCCGCTTATTATTTGGGGAGAAAAGCTGTAGTGTCATTGCAGAGAATGAAAGGAGTGTCCAGTTGTTATTTTTATGTAAACCCACCAACTGTTCCGATATTAATACTAAAGCACTTCAATCACGCCACACCCTGGTAGCGAAATGGCAAGCAGGTCTCTTCAGCAATGTGCCCCAGCAACTGTTCCTCTATGAGATTCGGAGTGTTTCCTAATCTTTTTTTACATAGATTCTACCAACACCTCCATTAGCGTCGCTGAGGTACACTTTTGACAGCAGAATGAAACCTCCCATACAATGGCAACATGATCCACAATAAAAAGGTTCCATGGGACGCGATTGATTTTGTACTGCTTGATTTAGACGGCACGCTGCTTGATAAATATTTTGACGATTATTTCTGGGAAGAGCTGATCCCTGAGAAATTCGCGGCGCTTAATCATATCTCGGTTGATGCGGCCAAAGTTGAGATTTACCCGCTGTATCAATCACAAGCAAGAAAGCTGGCATGGAGCGATATTCATTTCTGGTCGAGGCAATTTGGCTTTGATATTCAAGTGCTAAAAAAAACGGTTACCCATCGTATTCGTGTGCATGATGGAGTCATTTTGTTCCTTGAATTTTTAAAAGAGAGCAAAAAAAAAGTGGCTCTTTTGACCAATGCCCATTCAAAATCGGTCGAGATTAAATTATCGCATGCACCGCTTTCGCGCTATTTTGAAAAAATCATCTCCGCAAACGAAGCGGGTTTCCCGAAGGAAGATATTGGCTATTGGAAGGTTGCTCAAGGGATTTTAGGGTTTGATAACGATCGTTCATTATTTGTGGACGATAACGAAGAAGTGATGAAAATGGCGCAGCAGTTTGGCATTTTACATCTTTTGTATAAAAGTTACGCCAGCAGTCAGATTCCGCCAAAAGATTCAGAAACCTTTACATCTATCCGAGATTTCCGAGAGATTATTCCATCATAAAATATGAAAACCGTCGGCCCTGCAAGCTGGCCTCTTACATCAAAACTGACTCCAGTTGGTATGCAATAACGCCAGACGGTCGGTTACAACGGGAATTGGATGATCGTTTGCCATCATCTCAGAGACTTCACTTCTCATTCTTTCCATCTGAAAAGGTTTTATAAGGTATCGGTCTGCCCCCAGGGCAAGCCCCTTTTTAACATCCGCCTCGTTGTGGTCAGTCGAAATGATAATGATGCGAATCTCTCTATAAGATTCGTGTTTTTTAGTAAAGCCCAATACCTCCAATCCACTCATCTCGGGCATATTGATATCAAGAATCATCAAGTCAAAATGATGCTGTGTCAGGGCCTTCAGTGCCTTGTAGCCATTGGTCACTTCGATTATTTCCACGTCCAACCCCTCCAAGCATTCTTTTACAAGCGATCGCATAGAAGCCGAATCATCGGCAATCATGATTGTTTTACTCATCTTTCTACCTCCTTTTTAAAATTGCTGCGGAAGGCAGAACGCTTCGCACAGCGACCGAAATCAGCAAGAGGTCTCTACCCCTACTTACATTCTCCTAACAGATGCGATAGAACCGGCCAAACAAAAATCCGAAACGCTTCTGCAGCATCAGAGGGCTTCCCGGATAGGCAAATAACAGGCTTTTTCCCTAAGACCCCCAAGACGATGGGTCTTATTTTATCCGCCGGAACAATGGCGTTTTGCATCGCACTCACAATCTCCCCTGGATTGGTTAATCCAACGACCGATGCCCCACTGATCAAGTTCTCCGCAAATTTACCCCCCTCGGCAAGCATCGCCCCGGAGATGACGACCGCCGCCACATCCTCCGCGTTAATGGCCCCTGCTAATTTATTGATAAAAGAAGGAAGGTGATTAGGCATAATGCCAAAAAATGCCGGAATCCCGCCCCCTCCCTCAATCATTGCAGAAAGACCATAGGCATTACAGTCGTATTTAAAGCCGATTCGATAAGGCTCCGTAGCGGGGAGAAGCTCTGCCCCCGTTGAGAAGAAGGCCACCGTGGGAGGCTTTACCACCGTCACCGTGGTAATCCCCTGACTGGCCAGTGTAAATAAATCTTGCGACAAAATGCGATGTCCCTTTGAAAAAAGGACCCTTCCGAGTTTAAAGACCGATCCTTGAATAGAAATATTTTCATGTTTGTCTATAAAACGGGTGACAGCAATTTTATTCTCCTTTTCCTCTGTTTCGGATGCCTTCAACACCGCATAATGGGCCTCCAAAAACCGCCTGATGGACATATAGCTCCCATTCTTAACCCTTAGGGCCTTTCCAAAAGGAAGCTCCGTCATACTGGAAGGTGGAGGGATATCCCCTTGCACTTCAAAGGTCAGCGGCCTTTTTGGCGAAGCCAAGGCCGTTCCGGAAGGAAGCAAAATATATCCATCAGCACAGGACTTGGAATAGGGAGGGTCATCCATAACGGCAACCACCTCTTCAAAAAGAACCCTCCCTACGGCCTTTTGAATAGGAATGTACTCCGCCGCATGTGGCCCTTTTGGAATACGGGCAAGCAAGGCATTGAGTGCCTCCATCTCTCTTGCCGATTTTTCTCTAGCAATCTTTTCTAATCTCTCTTTTTCCAAGTCCTGCTTTGTCTTGATCGGCTCCATTTTCTTAACCCATATCCTTCACGTTTATTCCCCTGTGTTTGCCGCTTGTATCCGCTGCAACTTGATTAACTTATCCAAACCCTCTTTTGAAATTTTGATACTATCGGCCACGGAAACTGCCCGCCTCTCTGACGTGGCATCCTCCTTGGCACGATCGATTTTCTTCTTCACAAAGAGGTTCTCATCGTTCCTTAAAACACTTTGGACTTCCATCGCTGTGTATTCCATGGCACGCCCTCCTATCGTGACGGGTTTCTATAGGTGCCCTTCACGTTCTTCTTTGAGCAACTCATTGCAGCAGATCGCCCGCAGAAATAACAGCCACAATACCCCCACGCTTTGTCACGACAAGATGACGAATATTGTTCTTTTTCATTATGCTGGACGCCTCAGAAAGGGAGTCATCTGACTCAATTGTAATAAGCGATGTTGTCATAACGGAGGATACGAGCGTTTCTCCTGGGGGAGCGTCATTACTTACAACCTTTCGGACAATATCGCCTTCGGTGATAATCCCGGTATATTTCCCCTCTTGGGTCACCAACAGACTGCCTATTTTCCTTGCCGCCATCTGCCGGGCCACGTCTAAAACGCTTTCGTATGATTGAACAGAATAGATTTTTCGAGACATTTTTTCTTCTATCTTCGTATTCATAGTAACCTCCTTGTTGTTATATACCGCTTCTTTTTTAGCCTCCCCATGGGTCAATGTGGACCCCAAAAGCCCACATATTATAGGTAGCAGCATAGACTGGGCCATTCATAACACATTGATTATAAATGTATTTTTTATTTTTTAGCAGTAAAAATGTAAATTATTTTTACTCTACTAGCGAATGTTTATTTAAAAACAATTCATTTATAAAAAATATATAAATAAAAGCAATAAGTTATTTATACTGTTTAATAAAAATTAAACTGTAAAATAACTTTACGCAATACTTTACACTTTTTACAGTTTTATCTTGTGTTTTTCTATGAGATTGTAGAGGGTGGGGCGGCTAATATGAAGTTCTCTGGCGCTTTTAGAAATGTTTCCATCGTTCCGATCAAGCACCCGTTGGATCATCTGCCGATCCGTGGCATCGCGTGCACCTTGTAGATCGTTACCTTTATCCTCACTTGCGGATTTTAGTCCTAGATCGTTTGGTGTCAATTCGGTTCCTTCTGCCATGATAATGGCCCGCTTAATTCTATTATCCATTTCCCGAATATTCCCTGGCCAAGGATAGGTCAGAATAGCATCCAATGCTTCCCGGCTAAAACCTGTAATGGGACTCCCCATCTCCTTATTGAAACGATTAAGAAAGGCCTGGGCCAAAAGGGCAATATCGCGTCCCCTTTCCCGAAGCGGAGGAAGGGTCAATGTAACCACGCATAATCGGTAATAGAGATCCTCCCTGAATTGACCCATGGAAATCGCCTCTATTAAATTCCGGTTGGTCGCCGCAATCACGCGGATGTCCACCTTGACCGGCACCTGGCCTCCCACGCGCTCGATCACATGTTCTTGAACAAACCGAAGCAGCTTGACTTGTACATTCAGCGAGACCTCCCCGACCTCATCTAAGAAAAGCGTTCCCCCGGCAGCGGTGCTGATCTTTCCTTCCCGCTTTTCGTTCGCACTGGTAAAGGCCCCTTTCTCATGGCCGAAAAGCTCACTCTCTAACAGAGCCTCAGGGATGGCCGCACAATTAATCGCAACAAAAGGATTGTTCCTTCGGCCGCTTTCTTGATGAATCGCACGAGCCGCGAGTTCCTTTCCCGTTCCGTTCTCTCCAATGAGAAAAACAGAAACATCCGTTCGGGCAACCTTTCGGATAGAAGTAAAGAGGTCCTGGACAATTGGGGAAGACCCCATCATTCCATGAAAAGAAGGTGAAGGGGGCGAACTTGGAAGGCCGTCTGTTTTCATCTACTGCACCTCTAATTTCCCCATCTGGTTTTCTGTCGGCTCCGAACAGCAAAACCACGACTCCGTCATTTTAGGGGGCACATGAGCAGCGACAGGGGGCCCCACCCTCACAGCAGGCGGGGCAAGCGAAACCTGCACAACCGACCGGCCCTCCGCCATAGCGATCACGCAGGCTTTTAATTGATAGAAAATCTCTTGGGTGCTTGCATGAGCCGCCGTCATTTGTTCGACTTCTCGGCTGATCTGTTTTTGTAAACGATCCATTCGCGTATCCGGATGCGCCCACCGATAGCTAAACGATTCCTGCACCAGCGGCCCAAGATAGGGTTCCATTCTCGGCTCGGAAATCAAGAGCGATCCCGGAGGAATCAGTAATCGAACTGTATATTGGACTGGGTCTATATGATGAATCAATTGGTAATGCTCGACAAAGTCAAAAAGATCAAGGTAGCTATCCAGCGTCTCCCATGGCGTAAAGGGGACAAGAGAGGGACGAAGCGCAATGCCGGCTTGATGAACCCATTTGACCGCAGAAATGACATCGGTGCGTGTATGCCCTTTTTTCAAAACATCAAGCACCGTATTGTTTAGGGATTCTACTGCGGAGATAATAAAAATACAGCCGAGTGCGGAGAACTCCGGCAAAAGCTCTTTATAGAGCAACACATGTTCAATCTTGGCCGTAAAATCAAACGTGAGATGCGGAAATTTTTCGTGCATCTTCCTAACAATCTTCATTGAGTGATTCGGCCCATTCAGAAAATCAGGATCACCAAAAGTGATGTGTTCGGCCCCCATCGCAACTTGTGTTGCAATATCATTTTGTATGATCTCTTCTGGAATAATGGTGAATCGTCCTTCGTAGACCGGCGGGATGGGACAATGCTGGCAGAGATGTCGGCATCCGCGAGACGCCTCCACGTAGCCAGCCAGATACGTTTTCCCATCCTTTTCAAGGCGCGCGTATTCGCACAGCGGAGATAAGGTCGTGCGAGAAGGCGGAGCGATAGAGTGAAGGCGGAGCGACGGGGGACTGATCACGTTTTTCTGACTGACGCCGGGAATCGCAGTATTCGTATGATTAAGAATGGCTTCAATCAGACTGACAAAGGCTTCTTCACATTCTCCACCAATAACAAAATCGGCCGGGGCATGATCGCTGAAGTCGCTTAATAGAAAATCAGCGTTGAGCGAGGCATAGAGTCCGAAAAAAACAATGGCGCAATTCGGATTGATTTCTCGCGAAAGCAAGGCCGCCTTCACGCCAATTCTTAAAGCGGTGTGCATCGGGACAGAAATCCCTATTACTTTTGCACGCATGATTTTTTCTTTTGGAAAAGCGTGAATGGCAAGATCAGCAGTATCCACTGGGAAGTTTGCATGCTCTAAAAAACCGGACAACAATGCGAGAGAAAACGGCGGATGTCCCAGCTCGTAACATCCGATCAGCAAAATATCGCCGCGTGTTAGTGTTGTATAATTCATTGACTACGATGAAATCTGTTTTAGCTTCACCAGCGTGTCCCGATGCGGGGCCATCAGTGTGACACCCATTGTATCGCATTGATTCTTTAATCTGCGGCGATACTCTCGGCCAATCGCCCATTGTGCGCCCGGTTTGGTTTTAATCCGAGAAAGAATCGTCACGCCAGAATCTCCGAATGTTTCCACGCCAAAAATCTCAATCGCATGGAAAGAAGAACTTTGCGAAAGTGGCCCGACTGTCTCTAAAAAAGAGTTTTGGTAGATCGTCTCGGCCCTCATTGCGTCAGCAACCAATTGCATCTGCTCAATCACCTTGCCGATATCCTCTTTGTAGGAAATGGCGACCTCCACGACATAGGCCGACCATCCGCAGGTTCGATTGGCCAACGAGGCAATTGAACCGTTTGAAAAATAATGAACCACCGCAGACGTGTCCCGCAATGTGATGGTGCGAAACGTAATTCCTTCGACCAAGCCTTCAACACTGTTGATCACCGCGGTATCCCCCAGATGAATTTGTCCTTCCACAATGATAAAAAAACCGGCAATCCAGTCTCGAATGAGATTTTGCGCTCCCAATCCGAGAACCAACCCGACAATTCCGGCACCTGCTAAGATCGGGCCGATATTCACCCCCATTTGGTCCAGACAAAAAATAAGAACGGTGACCCAAATGGAAAGACGACACACTGCCCGGAACATGCCAAACAACGTGGACATGCGTTTATTAATGATCGGATCGGAGGATCCATTTTTAGATAATAAAGCACGCTCTAACCGGGTTAAAAATAAACGGATAAAACGCGCGGCTAAGAAGCCAATGATCATCAGGAGCGTGATTCTAATCACCATGGGGCCTGAGCCTCGCCCCCAAATTATTTTGTCCAAATCTTTTAATAACGCTTTAGTTTGAAACATCTTCATCCTTCTTGCTTTTACTCCCCTCCTTAGTTAAGGAGGCCGGAACGCCGGCTGCGGGGGCAGGGGTGGTTAATGCCCTATTGAATTGGCCACGAAGTGAACAACCAAAAACTTGAATGCCGCCCAATAACGAAATATACAATCCCGGGCCAATCGGATAGCGGCTTATACTAAACTGGTAGAGCTCCAATCCACAAATGGCAATAATGATAAGACCTGCAAGCAGATTCATACTCCAAAGCGGGGGTTGTTTCCGAAACCATTTGTAGAAAGATAAAAACAGCGCAAAAAGGGAAACGAAAAAAACGATTTGCCCATCCAGCATCTCTATGCCATTTAAGCGGACGACAAAAATGGCGGAGTGAATCCACGGCAAAAAACAGCCAAAGATAATCAGGATAAAATTAAATAAAAGATAAAGCTGCATCGTGTTATTATTCTAGCATGTCGTTACTATTATTTCCCAACCACTCAAACGTCTATCCCCTTGACTACCAAACAGGCGGAATGTAGTATTCTTTCTGATAGGAAGCGCACCCTAACGCTTTGAAAGATTTCCAATGAATCGGTCCCAATCTGGAGCCACCCTCATTGAACTTTGTATCGCGCTGGCAATCGTTGCAATGATCAGCTTGCTTGCTGTGACCGATTTTAGAGCAGAGGCGCCGCGTCGGCAATTGAAAGAGGCCAGTCTCAATTTAGTTGGACAGTTGCGATTGGCGCGTCAAAGGGCAATTACCGAAGGCAAGGAAATGGCAATCCCACCTCCAGCAATACGGGGGATGCTTCCAAACGATATTTCTATTGGTGTTGCAAAAGGGATTACAAAGACGCCCGCTGGAAGGCCTCTTGACGAGGATGATTATGACGGGATCAGCTTCCTTAATAACACTCCCATCTTCAGCCCAAATGGCACAGTAAACAAGGGGGCAATTTATTTAAAAAACTCTAAAAATGAAGGAACTGCAGTGACGATAAACTTCACGGGCCGTGTTAGAAAATATCGATGGAACGGGAAAGATTGGAAGTGAAAGGGTGCTGCGCAGGGCGTGACGCTTCGCGCACCCACAAAAATCGGTTGAAAATAAGGATTCCAATAACCACCCAAGGATATTCTCTCTTGGAAGTTATGGTGGCGATTTCGATCTTATCCATTGGGATTCTTGGCATGATGAGCCTTTTTGGTAGTGGACATCGGCTTCTCGCTGTGAGCCGAGAAACGACATTAACGGCACAGCTCGCCCAAAATAAAATGGAGTCGTTACGGCATTCACGTCCAAGGATACAAGATGAAGAGGAGCAGATTTTGGCCTACAGGATGACGCGCAAGTGGACAATTACGCCGAGTCAAAATAATCCTTCGCTCTGGGTCATTACCGTGAACGTGTTCCCCACGAACGAACCTGCCCGTACTTTCACGTTGAAGAGTCTTCTTTATTATTAATTTTTCTAACAATTGACATCAATCGCTCTACAGAGCATGATTCCCCGCATCAACAGACTGGAGTTTTCTTGTTTTCTCTGTATATATTTGATTTAGACGGCACACTCATTGACTCGCGAAAGGATATTGCGAACGCAGTCAACCGTACCTTTCGGGATTTGAAATTGCCAGCATTGCCCGAAGAAACCATTTACAGCTTTGTCGGTAACGGGGTATACCGGTTGCTTACCGATGCAACCGGAAGTGACGATCCCGTGTTTCTTGAGAAAACACTGAAGATATTTGAGGGTCATTATCTGGCGCATCTGCTTGATGATACGGCTCTTTATCCGGGGATGGCCGAACTGCTTGCTCAAAATAAAAATAAGCGAAAATCAGTCGCAACCAATAAGCGGATGCAATTTACCGACAAAATTATTGATGGGCTTTGCCCGAATGATTTTGAATGTGTCTTTGGTGCGCAAGCGGGAATGAAGTTGAAGCCCGATCCGGAAATGATTTTAAGAACGCTCGATGCACTCAATGTACCGGCAAATGAAACCGTCTTGATTGGTGATATGCTGAACGATATTTATGCGGCGCGTGCGGCGGGTATTAAAATCTGCTCGGTGGGCTATGGCTTTGGAAACGAGAGCGAATTAAAGGAAGCGCATCCCGACTTTTATTTTCGAACCGTTCAGGAGCTGCATGCAATCTTCTAGAGTATGGTTCGACAAGCTCACCATGAACGCTGTGAAATAGTATGCTACATCGTTTGAAATTGCGTCTTCTCTACGGGGCGTTCCTGAATCAGGATAAAGCGGCAAAAAAGCGACAATGGCGGTATATCCTTTTGTCGGGATTTGCTGTTTATCCCCCCTTTTTTGCAATTGCCTATCTTATTTATTCTGAAACGCGCACGATTGCAATTTTAATCATCGGCCTTCTGTCCGCTTTGACTTGTATTCCGGTTGCCTTCTATGGTTATGCGCAAGGGTTTGGTGCGCCGTTCTTAACACTTTTTCGGGAACGACGCGAGGAATTTTTATGGCTTGGCATTAAAATTGGCTTTTTCTATCCGCTTTTTCTCTACTTCATGATTTTAGGCCTGGTGGAGTATCTTTTTGGCTATGGCGTTGTGCGCGCGGCAATGATTAGCTTCGTCGCAACGGCGGTCGCCCGAGACGGGTTTGAAATAGGCTATTATCGCGCCCGATTTCCGGATCATAAAATTGATATCTTTCCGGATGGAAAGTCTATTTGCGTTTTTTTAAAATCAGATCTCCTCTCCCACATGATGGTCATTGCGTCTTGTGTTTGTTTGATCTGGCCGATCGGTTTTATTGGAGGGATCTATATTGAGAAAATGATTGGGCAAATTATATTTATGGGAATTATTGTTGGTGCGCTAGTCACTTTCTGTTATGCTCGATTGATCGCAAAAACCGCTGCCGAAACGGCTGCCGAAACGGCCAGCAGATCGCTCATTCGGTTTTTTCTCTGGCCTGGAGTGACGATGGCGATCACCTATTTCATCGGACTGCTCTATATTTATAGAGAAATGTTAAAAATTCAGATTTCTCCTGCGGCAGATTTAGCGATCTTGATGGCAATTTGTGTCGCGTGGCTAATATTGGAAACCCAATTTATCGGGCAGTTGAAAAGACAGTTGTTCGATGATGCGAAGAGAGACGAAATACAGAGCGGGCATAGACTGCGGTAGCAGTCGTACCCTGCGTGTCCGCCGCCACTAGAGCCATTTCTTTTTTCGGAAGAAGAAGACAACCGCAGCGGTTGTTACGGCCATAAGACCCAGAACACCAAAATAGCCAAATCGCATCCTTAATTCCGGCATATTATCAAAATTCATTCCGTAGATGCCGGTAATCAGTGTGAGCGGCATGAGCGTTGCCGTGAACATCGTCAAGACTTTCATCACCTCATTTAGCCGATTGGAGACGACGGCCAAGTAGGCCTCCAGCGTGCCGCTGAGCTGATCCTGATAGGAATCGGCCAACTCCGCAATTCGGGCCAGATGATCATAGACGTCCCGGTAATAGACCGTGGCTTTGCTGCTGATCACTAAGAATGGGTCTCGACTAAGCCGATTGAGAATTTCCTGTTGGGGCAAGATGGTGCGATAGAGTACGGTCACCTCTTTTTTGAGTGCCACAATTTTATTGAGCGTATTCTTTTTTGGGCTGGAAAAGACCTCCTGATCGATCTGTTCCATCTCATCATGAAATCGCGCCAACACCGGAAAATAGTTATCCACCAAACGATCGAGTATTTCATGGAGGAGAAAATCCGCGCCCCGCAAAACAGAGGGTATATTTTTCAGACATCGCTCGCGTGCGTCCTTAATGCTGCGGGAGAAGGTGTAATGATAAGTGACCACATAGTTATGTCCCAGAAAAAAATTCACCTCGTTTGTCGCAAACTGATCTTCTGTTTTCAATCGAGATCCATGAAGCACCAGAAAGATATAATCCCCAAAATCGTCTACCTTGGGAAGAGGCGTTTCAGCAATACAGTCTTCAATGGCCAGTGGATGAAAATCGAAATAGGTGGAAAGCAGTGTTGATTCATCCTGCGAAGCACTTTCAAAATCAATCCAGATCAGGTCGTGTTTTTCATCGCCAATACGGGGGGCAAGCGCGCTCTTATCTAAAAGGTGGTATCCGGTTTCTTTAGAATAGGCGATAACGGTTATCATGGGAAATTCAATCGCCCTCTGATGGAATATATTCCTGGCTTCGGCCTTCCAGCTCTTCTACATCATTAAGATCGCGCAATCGTCCCACTGCTTTTTTATTGATAATCAGATGCGCTTTGCTGACAATTTTACAAGGCACGCCGTCAACCTCTCCGTCTACGGCATTTTCAATGGCACGCGGGAAACCCACTGCAAGAAAGCCTGTGGAGATATCAATGAGAAAATCAAGATGGGCATGCCGTCCAACGGGAGTCTGTTCCGCATGGATTCCAAGCGACTCTAATGCCAATAAGGCACGCGCCTTATTTTCCTGACTATCCGCGATAATCAAATCCAAATCCCCCGTTGCACGTTCATACCCATGAAAAAAAACAGCAACACCACCAATGATACAGTAGCTGACGTTGCGCTGGTTAAAGGCCGTCAATATCCCGCCAATATCAATACCCTCTCCTTTTGCAAACATTTTTCTAAACCTCCTTAACCAAGAAGATAGGTTGATCTTTTGACAGGGTTGAAATGTTTCTAATCTATTCATTTTTATTCGCCTGTTCAACCAACATCAAAAGTGATTGTACCTCTTCGTGTGTCATCTTCTCGTCGGCCATGATCTCCTGCACCCTTTGGCTGACGCGCATAACGGTCCTGTCGAGAACCCCTTGCTCTTCGGCGTGCTCATAAAAATAGTACACCGTTGAGCGAATGGATTCGGCCTTCTCCAGTGTATACTCCTTGGGGAGCATGGAGACAAAGGCCTTATTAATCACAAACCTCTTGAATGTGAAGAGGGCAATCTCTCGGCTATAGAAAAAAAGAATCCCCAAGCAAAAAATAACGGCACCGCTAACAATGAGGAGGCCGAGGAAAAAACGATATCCTTCTTTCTTCCGGATAAACCCCTTTGTCAGCGATATTAACACTTTTGCACAGACAATCGATGTTTTGTTTTACCATGACCAACGGGCGTAGCGACGCCTGCGAGGAGTAGTCACTTTTGCAACCCCCAGCTTGGGGGAGGAATCTTCTCACCCCTGACTAAATCGTCCAGAGATTCCCGTTCTCGAACAACGGCATACTGATTGCCATCAACCAATACTTCGGCGATACGCGGCCGGGCATTATAGTTTGAGGCCATTGAGAATCCGTAAGCCCCCGCGCTCATGACCGCGAGAAGCTCATCGGGTCTCACTTCCGGCATTTCTCTCTCTTGCGCGAGAAAATCGCCTGACTCACAAATAGGGCCGACAATATCCACCACCTGACCCGCTCTCTTTTTCTTTACGACGGGCAGAATCTGATGATAAGCATCATAAAGCGAGGGCCGGATCAGATCGTTCATACCCGCATCCACCACGGCAAATTTCTTAATCTCGGTCTCCTTGGTGTAAATAACGCGTGTGACCAACGCACCGGCATTGCCGACAATCGAACGCCCCGGCTCTAGAATAATGGTGCAGCCGCTCTTTTTTAAGATCGGAAGAATCGCTGCGGCCAAATCTTTTGGCAACGGCGGCGTCTCGTCATTATATTGAATCCCCAGTCCACCGCCAATATCCCAATAACGAATAATAATCCCTTCTTTCTTCAACGATTCAATCATTTCGGAAACTTTTAAAATCGCAGCGACAAACGGTTTAACATCCGTCAGTTGAGAGCCAATATGAGAGTGAATCCCGACCACTTCAATATTCGAAAGATTGGCGGCGTACAGATAGTGGCTTAGCGCGTGAGCCTTATTGATTCCAAATTTGCTCTTTTTGAGGCCGGTCGAAATATAAGGATGGGTTTTTGGATTCACATCGGGATTAACCCGAAGCGCGACCTTGGCTTTCATCTTAACGGATTTGGCGACCTCGTCCAATGCAATCAATTCTTGCTCTGATTCGACGTTAAAAAGAAGGATTCCCGCACGAAGCGCCTGCTTCATCTCCTCTCGTGTTTTCCCCACCCCCGCAAAAACAATTTTTTCGGGAGAGACCCCGGCTTTTCGTGCTCGGAAAAGCTCTCCGGCTGAAACAATATCTGCGCCGCCACCCTCTTTTGCTAAAAGTGAGAGAATCGCCAGATTCGAATTCGCCTTCATTGCGTAAGCAACCAGATGTGGTACTGCCGAGAATCCTTTTTGATACGCTTTGATCTGCCGTCGTAAGGTGTTTGCGCTATAGGCGTAGAAGGGAGTGGAAACCGTGCTTGCAATGGTTTCAAGAGCAACCTGCTCACAGAAGAGCTTGCCTTTTTTATACAAAAAATCGTTCATCGTCTTACATCCTCATGTTATTATAATCTTCTGTAAGATACACCATGGTATTATTCTAATGCAATTTATCATCGGGATGAACTCTCTGCATGTGGCAACAAAAGACAGCCTCTTGCAATTTTATGCAACAAGAAGGCAGAATACTCGACAAATTATGTTGAAAAAAAGCGCATATCAAGTTGCTGTCATGGGGGCTACCGGCGTTGTCGGGCAGGAGATGATCTCCATTTTGGAAGAACGCAAATTCCCCGTTGAACGGCTCCATCTTTTTGCCTCTGAACGTTCTGCTGGAACCACCCTTTCGTTTTGTGGCGAAGAGATTGTCGTTTCCCCGCTCACAGAACGTGTTTTTTCGGGTATTGATATTGTGCTGGGCGCAACCGATGGATCGCTTAGCAAGAAGATGACCCCGCATGCGGTGAAAGCGGGTGCGGTGGTGATTGATAATTCGAGCGCTTATCGAATGGATCCGGCCGTCCCCCTGGTTGTGCCAGAAGTGAATCGTGATGCCATCTCATCGCATCGCGGCATCATTGCGAATCCGAATTGCTCTACCGCGCAGTTGGTGGTTGCATTAAAACCGCTTCATGACGCCGCAGTGCTTCGCCGAGTCATTGTGACCACCTTTCAATCCGTTTCTGGCACGGGCAAAGATGCCATAGACGAACTGCTGGAGCAAACCCGTGCGATCCTTTCTTTTCAAGACGTGGAACGAAATGTCTACAAAGAGCAGATCGCCTTTAACTGTATTGTGAACTGGGACATTGACCCAGCAACAGGATTTACGGAGGAAGAAACAAAAATCATTGCTGAGACCCGAAAGATTCTGAATCTTCCGACGCTTGCCATCACAGCGACGACCATTCGAGTGCCGGTCTTTCGTTCTCATGGAGAGTCGGTGAATATCGAGTTGGAGAAAAAAATAACCCCCAATGAAGCACGAGCGATTTTGGCTGCCGCACCGGGCGTGATCGTTTTTGATGACCCTTCGCGCGGCATTTATCCAACGCCGCTCACGACAACAGACAAAGACGATGTTTATGTTGGGCGGATTCGGGAAGATCAATCGGTTACAAACGGTCTTCATCTTTGGGTCGTCGGGGATAACCTACGAAAAGGCGCGGCCTTAAACGCAATACAGATTGCAGAATTCCTTGTTGCCGGAAAATGATTTAGATAGAATGCAGGCTGCCTTGTTTGCCGCCAAGCGGGCGGCTCGTCGCGGGGAAGTTCCTGTCGGTGCGGTTTTTATTTGTGATGGGCAGCAATTTTCAGCCTATAATCTGAAGGAAAGCCGAAACGATCCGACCGCGCACGCAGAGATGCTGGTGCTTCGGAAGGCGGCTAAGCTATTGGCCCGGTGGCGGCTGGGCGGGACATTATATGTGACGCTTGAACCTTGTGCGATGTGCGCGGGGGCGATTTTAGAGGCACGGGTAGAGCGTCTGATCTTTGGAGCAGCCGATCCAAAGGCGGGAGCATGCGGGTCGGTACATGATATCATCGCAGATCGGAGAATCAGACATGCGATTGCAGTGGTTGGCGGCGTGGCTGCTGATTTGTCAGCGGCATTGCTAAAGGATTTTTTCAAAATGCGGAGACTTCGTTTGTCGGGGTGAGCCGATCGTTCGCCCGTGAATATGGAGAGATGGCCGAGTTCGGTTGAAGGCGTCTGCCTCGAAAGCAGATGTGGGGGTAACTCCACCGGGGGTTCAAATCCCTCTCTCTCCGCCACTGAACAATAACAATGAACCCATTTAATCCTCTTTATGAATTGCGGTATGGCCGTGCAGAAGTTGATGCAAAGCTTGCGGTCTTTCTGCAGCAGGACTTTGTCAAACGGCTTTGGGAGAAGGACCCGACGATCTGGCATAAAGGCCCAGCCCACCATAGAATCATTCAAAACGCCCTTGGCTGGCTTCATGTTGTTGACCAAGAAATAGATCTTCTTCCGAAAATCAAAACGTTTGTTGCGTCCGTTCAGGCCGAAGGTTTCAAAGATGTTTTATTGTTGGGAATGGGGGGAAGCAGTCTTTCTCCCGAAGTGTTTCGGATGACCTTTGGTATTGTTCCCGGCTTTCCCAAGCTGTATATCCTAGATAGTACGATTCCAGATCAGATCAAGCAGATTGAACGTCAAATTGATCTTGAGAAAACGCTCTTTATCGTTTCCAGCAAGTCGGGATCCACGATAGAAACATTAATGCTTTATCGGTACTTCTTTCATCAAATGCAGAAAATGAAGGGGGATACTGCTGGGACACATTTTGTTGCGATTACCGATCCTTCCTCACCGCTTCATCAAATTGCGCTAAAAGATAAATTTCGTGATCTCTTTTTTGGGGTACCCGATATCGGCGGACGTTATTCCGCGCTTTCCAACTTTGGAATCGTTCCAGCCGCACTGATGGGTGTTGATGTTGACACACTCTTGCATCGCGCCAAAGCAATGATCAAAAGCTGCGGCCCTGATATTCCTTTGGCAGAAAATCCAGGGGTACTGATGGGTGTGACCTTGGCAGAGCTGGCCAAACTTGGGCGGGACAAGCTTACTTTTATCACCTCCCCGGCCATCAGTGCTTTCTCGGCATGGTTAGAACAGCTCATTGCTGAAAGCACCGGAAAGGAAGAAATAGGAATCATTCCGATCGCTGACGAGCCGTTGGGCAATCCCACGGTCTATGGGTACGATCGGCTCTTTGTTTATATCCATTATGTCAATGATATAAAAACAGAGGCGGACAAAATGGCCGTGCTGAACGCGGCCGGGTATCCGATGATTGTCGCGGAGGTTTCAGATCTACTCAATCTCGGGCAAGCATTCTTTCTTTGGGAAATCGCGACCGTCATTGCGGGATCACTGCTTCGAATTAATCCCTTTGATCAGCCTAATGTGCAGGAGAGCAAAGAGAACACCCAGGCCCTCTTAGAAGGGTTTAAGATCAATGGCCGTCTGCGCGAAGAAGTGCCATTCCTTGTTGAATCGGGGCTCTCTGTTTTTTGTGATTATAAAAACCGAGAGCGGCTTAAAGCAATGAATAAATTATCCGACGTATTGGCCGAGCATCTTGACCCAGTGAATTCGGGCGATTATGTCGCGCTCAATGTGTATCTTGAGCGAAATGACAGAATCCATCAGAAACTTTCCGCGATTCGTCTTTTAATTTTAGACAAAAAAAGGGTGGCCACCACATTAAATTATGGCCCGCGCTTTCTTCATTCGACGGGGCAGTTGCATAAAGGCGGCCCCGATTCTGGTCTTTTTATTCAGATTACTGCGGACGATTCGAATGACTTAGCGATTCCAGGGGAGCCGTTTACATTTGGTCTTTTAAAATCCGCACAAGCGCAAGGAGATTTTATGAGTCTCATTCAGCACAATCGTCGCATCCTATGGATTCATCTTGGATCGGATGTTGAGGCCGGGCTTCTCCACTTGAAACAGGCGATTGCCGACGCGATTTAAATAGGCACTTCCCGCCTCTCCAAAACCAAAATCCGATTTGAAAGGAAAATTTATGAAAGGAGATCATTCCACATCTGATGATCTTCGGGCTGAATACAAGCGTTCCGACTTTGGCAGGCTAGAGCGTGGGAAATACTACAAGCGCACGCCCCTGAACTGGATCGTTGAGCATTGAGAGACCCTAAAACAGAGATAGGAGTTTAAGAAAACTGGGAAGCCCCCTTGGATATTG
>JBBTNS010000057.1:0-6614 GCA_038067655.1 Nitrospirota bacterium | reverse complement strand
GAAGACCCCATGGCATTCAATTCTACTTGTCAGTGACAGACATCGCCCAACACATTGACTTGCCGATCTCTAACTCATATCATTAAGAGGATGGAGGACGCTTGGGCAGCTTAAAATTTGAATCATCACTTTCTAAATTAGAAGAAATCGTTCAAAAACTGGAAAATGGAGACCTCTCGCTAGAAGAATCACTCAAGGTCTTTGAAGAAGGGGTACGGCTGTCTAAAAACTGCACCAAGATATTAAACGATGCCGAGAAAAAGGTCGCGATCCTGATGACACCCGATGAAAGGCAACCAGCCTCCGTCAACAAAGAAGAGCCAGAAGCCTCTAGCCTGTTCTCCGAGGATGAAGCTGAAGAGGCCCCTGAATGAGCGTTTTGCAATCCTATTCGGAAGCGAAACTCATCGCCTATCTTCAACAAGGCCAATCGGATATCAATAAAATACTGGACGAGTATTTTCCCCAGGAAGACAAATCGGTTCCACTGTATCAAGCGATTCGCTACTCTCTTTTTGCTGGGGGAAAATATCTTCGATCTAATCTGTGTCTGGCTGCCTGCGAGGCAGTCGGTGGGAGTCGGGAGGCTGCACTCCCCTTCGCTGCCGCATTAGAATTAATTCATACCTATTCGCTCGTTCATGACGATCTGCCCGCGATGGATAACGACGATCTCCGCCGAGGAAAACCCACTAGCCATAAGGTTTATGGCGAGGCTACGGCAATTTTAGTAGGAGATGCCTTGCTGACTGAGTCGTTCCGATTGATCGCTCAAAAGGGCATGAAGGCGGGGGCATCACCAGAAGTCGTCCTGCAAGCCATTGTTGAATTGGCATCCGGTGCAGGATTAAAGGGAATGGTCCTGGGGCAGTTTTTGGACATACAATCAGAAGGCCCATCCATAATGGGTGAGAAGGAACTTTCAATAATCCATCGAAATAAAACCGGTGCATTGATTCGTGCGGCTGTACGAATGGGAGCCATTCTCGGAAACGCAAAGCCGACAAATCTGCAACGTCTTACCCAATATGGAGAGTCGGTGGGTTTGTCGTTTCAGATTATGGATGATATACTGGACCTGATGGGTGAAGAGGAGGAATTGGGAAAGAGGATTGGACAAGATACGGTCAAAGAAAAATGGACCTATCCACGTTTAATCGGAATAGAGGAGTCGGTGCGTCGGGCAAATCGGTTATCAGATGAGGCCATTGTCGCATTAGAACCATTTGGGCAAGAAGCGATGATGCTCCGAGGGATCGCCATGTACGCCATTAACCGTAAGAAATAAGGGACCGAAAAGACAATGTCTTTGTTAGACCAAGTTAATAACCCAAACGATTTAAGAAAAATTCCGACCTGTGATCTTCCAGAGTTAGCCCAAGACATTCGGGAAACGATCCTCAATCTCGTCTCTGAAAAAGGGGGCCATTTGGGGGCTTCTTTAGGCGCGGTGGAACTAACAATCGCGCTACATTATGTTTTTGATACGCCAAATGATCGGCTGGTTTGGGACACGGGCCATCAAGCCTATCCACATAAATTACTAACGGAACGAAAGGCGCAATTTAAAACCATCCGTCAATATCAGGGGATCAGCGGATTTTTGTCCCGCGCAGAAAGCCACTATGATACGTTTGGTGCAGGTCATGCGGGTACGTCTATTTCTGCCGCGCTGGGAATGGCTGCCGCGCGTGATCAACTCATGGGAGAAACGGCCACCGCATCAAAACATAAAGTCATTGCAATTATTGGGGATGGCGCGATGACCGCCGGAATGGCTTATGAAGCATTGAACCATGCCGGTGCGCTCAAACGGGATTTTATCGTCATTCTAAATGATAACGAAATGTCCATCTCCAAAAATGTCGGCGCCTTTTCTGCCTATCTGACCCGTATTATTACCGCGCCGCTTTATACGAAGGTGCGTAAGGAGACGGAAACCTTGTTAAAGCAGATTCCCAAGATCGGAGATCCCCTCTCTAAAGCGGTGAAGATCGCCGAAGGATCTGTCAAGGGGCTGATCTCTCCCGGCGCTCTTTTTGAGGAACTCGGATTCCGATATATCGGGCCAATTGACGGACATCGGCTTGATCTGCTGTTGACCACATTTGAGAACGTCAAGCAATTGCAAGGGCCGATTTTGATTCATCTTCTGACTAAAAAAGGAAAAGGGTATCTTCCTGCCGAACAAGATCAGACCGCTTTTCATGGCATCTCCGCGTTCGATCTGACAACCGGAGCCGCAAAGAAAAGATCGGCGCAGGTCACTTATACTTCTGTGTTTGCCAATGCGATGGTGCAGTTGGCCAAGAAAGATCGGCGGATTGTCGCGATTACAGCAGCCATGCCAGACGGCACCGGATTATCGAAATTTTCAAAAGCCTTTCCAGACCGTTTTTACGACGTTGGGATTGCGGAACAGCACGGTGTTACATTGGCAGCGGGAATGGCAGCGGACGGTTTGCGACCGTATGTCGCTATCTATTCTACCTTTTTGCAAAGAGGGTATGACCAAATTGTGCATGATGTCGCGCTTCAAAATCTGCCGGTTGTTTTTTGTTTGGATCGCGCGGGACTGGTTGGAGAAGACGGCCCCACCCATCATGGTACGCTAGATATCGCCTATCTAAAAGGAATTCCGAACCTTACGCTGATGGCCCCAAAAGATGAAAATGAACTCACCCGCATGTTGGTCACCGCGCTAACATTAAATGGCCCATGTGCCATTCGTTATCCGAGAGGAGAGGGAGTCGGTGTTCCATTAGATGATAGCCCACTTCCACTTCCCATTGGCGAGGCAGAGATTTTGCCTGGACCCCCCCTAAAAGAGTGGGATATTGCTTTCATCGCCATTGGGAATATGGTTTCCCAGGCTATTTTGTCTGCCGATTTATTAAAACAAAAAGGAATCAACGCCGGTGTGGTTAATGCCCGTTTTGTAAAGCCAATTGATCGGAAGACCCTATCCCTCATTGCGCAGACCTGTCCTAAAATTGTCACACTAGAAGATCATGTCCTATCGGGCGGATTTGGCGAATCGGTTTCGTCCATTTTGGCCGAAGGTGCTGCGCACGGCGGTCCTACGCGGACAGCGTTATTGCTTCGCATTGGGCTTCCTGACCGGTTTATTCAGCACGGATCGCCGGCTTTACTACGCAAAGAATGTGAGATGGATCCGGAATCCATTGTCAAGAGGGTAATTTCATTTTTTGATATCAAGGGGTGACGAATGGGTATGGTCTTATCCGAGTCACCGCGACCAGCGGAAGCGGTCATTCCCGAAGTGGCCGTCGCCACCATTCCTGGAGTGGCCGTTGCCACTCGGCGGAAGGAACGGCTGGATATTCTCCTTTGCACACGTGGCATGGCAAAGAGCCGGGAGGTCGCGCGCGGATTGATATTAAGCGGTGCCGTTTTTGTGAATGGACAAAAAATTGAAAAAGCGGGAGCCCCGACCAACGCTTTAGCTGATATTGTTGTTACGCAAAAAGAATGTCCTTATGTCAGCCGCGGCGGGATCAAGATGGCTGCCGCAATTGAGGCCTTTTCTATTGATGTTTCTGGAAAGGTGACAATTGATGTCGGGGCATCCACCGGCGGATTTACCGACTGCCTGCTGCAACAGGGCGCTTTACGAGTTTATGCCATTGATGTCGGTTATGGACAATTGGCGGATACGCTTCGGCAAGATTCCCGCGTGATTGTCTTAGACCGGCAAAATATTCGAACGCTTCCGGAAGGGACCATTCCGGAAAAGGCAGACCTGATTGTGATTGATGTCTCATTTATCTCTTTAGAAAAAGTCATTCCGGGAATCCTCCCGCTCCTTGTTTCTTCAGGGATAATCGTTGCACTGGTGAAGCCGCAGTTTGAGGTGGGGAAGGGGGAAGTGGGTGAGGGGGGTATTGTTCGGGATGATAAGAAACACCAAGCAGTATTAGAGCATTTTTTTGATCAAGCAAAACAGTTTGGACTTTCTGTATTAGGCTCCATTTCTTCTCCCATCACGGGGAAAAAGGGGAACAAGGAGTTTCTCGTCTACCTAAGAAAGGAGATTGCGCTATGAAGGTATTGGTTACCGGCGGCGCCGGTTTTATCGGTTCTCATCTTACGGATCGCTTAATTAAGGAAGGACATACCGTCGTCGTTCTTGACAACTTATTATCGGGCAAAAAGAAAAATATCAATAAAGAGGCCATTTTCTATAAGGCTGACATATTAAATGCGAGCCGGTTAGAGCGGATTTTTACAAAAGAAAAGCCCCGATTGATTTGTCATTATGCGGCGCAAATTGATGTGAGGAAGTCGGTAGATGACCCTGTTTTTGATGTCACAGCCAACGTCATTGGACTACTGAATGTCCTTCAGACAGCAGTCAAAAACGGCGGACAGAAGGTGATTTTTGCCTCATCTGGAGGGGCCGCTTATGGAGAGCAGTCTGTCTTCCCTGCGACAGAGGAGCACGAAACGCACCCTCTTTCTCCTTACGGCATTAGTAAATTGGCCAGCGAGCATTATCTTTATTATTATCAAAAAGTCCGAGGGCTGGAATCTGCTGTTCTACGATTTGCCAATGTCTATGGCCCACGGCAAGATTCTCATGGAGAGGCGGGTGTCGTGGCCATTTTTGCAAAAAAACTCATTGACGGCGTTCAGACCATCATTAATGGGAATGGGATGCAAACACGCGATTATGTCTATGTAGACGATGTGGTTGATGCGAATATGGCGGTGATCAATGGAAGTCTTCATGACACATTTAATGTCGGCACAGGAAAAGAAACCTCGGTGAATGATCTTTTTTCTGCCCTTTTAAAAGAGACTCAGACCAAAGTCACCGCGTTTCATGGAATGGAGAAAAAGGGAGAGCAACGTCGAAGCTGTATCAGCAGCGAGAAGCTTCATAAAGCAACTGGGTGGGAGGCTCGGACTTCTTTAGCGGAAGGGTTGGCGAGAACCGTTCAGCATATCAAGGGCAAATAATTCTATGGGGAAGAAACAATACAATCAGCAATTTGTTGTTGTATTTGAGGCAATAAAGAAACTAATGACCGTTTTATGCATCACCGCATAATAGACTTTGCCAGAAAACTCATGAATCAACAAGCAAGGCCCTCATGCGGTTTCTGTTAGACGCTATTTATGGTCAAGTATTAGACAGACAAGTTTTAAAATAATATTGGCGTATCTGATTTTATTTTATAGATTATAAAAATGACTAATATGCCAGTTGTTATGTGTTTATAACCATTTAAATCTATCCCGTGGCATTGCCCTCTACCGGTTGTGTGACCGCCGGAATGCCATGATCGGGAAGAGACCCCATCGCTCGCAAGACGGCATCAATACGGTATCCCCCCAAAACCCCTTCTAGCCGGGTCACCCCCAGATCGGGCGAGAGATCAACCGTGGTTTGCATCCGCCATATGAGATACGGCAGGGGGCGCAAAACATGCGTTCCTTCCTGTCGCCACTGCATTCCCTCTTCCTCCCAACTTCGATGATAACAGCTTTCCAATCCGACTCCCAGCGGGTATCGCAGGATCAGCAGTAACCGCTGAAAAACGCCAAGGGGAAGTAATTCCGCCGAAGGGACATCCTCCCAATAGTTCGCAGAATCGGTCAGAGGGGTTAACCCCATCGTCAGCAGCCACAGATTAAGAAAAAGATCAGGAGGCCCTTGACGATCATAAAATGCCAATAACCCGAAAGACTCGTGAAATGCCGCGCTTGCCCCGTTGTCACTGATTAAACGAAATTGCCCGTTTATGGAAACTTCGACGCGGAGATCTCTCTCCTGATGCGGTTCGCCATTTACACTGACGTTGTAATTGAATGTCCGCCCAATCGGAAGATGAAGCGGCTTTGAAAGTTTGGGATGCGGGAGCGTTGGGGCAATTTTCATCGCATCGTCCGGGCACAATGCCAGATGAAATTCACCGCCTCTCTCCTCCGGGGCATAGCTGACCACATTAACAAGATGAAAGGGAAGGGTTGCGCTACCCAGAGTCGCACTCGCCTGAACTTGTAGATGCAGATGCGGCTGGGGAGACCGCCCGGAATTTCCGCAAGACGCAACCTGATCCCCCACTTGCAGCCATGCCCCTTCGTAAACAAGAACGCTTCCCTGTCGCAAATGGGCCAGTAAAACATATAGCCCCGAAACAAGAGGTGCGCCCCCCGCAGGGCACGTTGCCCCTGCGAGACGAAGCAGAACATAATTGCCCCAATTATTTTTGGTATCCACTTCCCCCGGTGTATTATCAGGGAGGTCGTTTCGGAGACTGACCACCTGGCTGTAAGCCGGCGCAATCACCGGCAGGCCAAAACAGTGGTAGTCTTCCAATTTCGTTCCGGCCTCTCTAAAGCTTTGCGCGTTTTCGGTGATATAAAAATCAAGAGCGTGTTGCCAAGGCGGACGATGGGTATGTTTCCCGTTAAACCCCTGATAGATTTCCCATTGGCCTAGAAAGGGAGAACAAAGCGGAACACTTCCCACCTCTCCGGTTCGCGCCCGCAACAGACGCGCCGATTCAAAATTGACCTCGGGCAATCCTGGCCGTTCCAAAAGGAGATAAGGGGGCGATAGCGTTGTTCGCTTACGAAGGGCCATC
>JBBTNS010000056.1:8810-20429 GCA_038067655.1 Nitrospirota bacterium | reverse complement strand
TGATCGTGGAAAGCGCCCCAAGATGGGACAGGCTGCCTCTTTATACAGCCGGCTTTCCATTCTCACTTCGGATAATCCCCGCTCTGAATCGCCGCTGGCCATTATCAAGGAGATGGAGGAAGGCCTTTTGAGCCAAACGCCGATACCCCGTTATGAAATTATTCCGGACCGTAAAATGGCGATTGCCCGGGCGATTTCGCTTGCAAGAGCCGGCGATGCGGTCGTGATTGCGGGAAAGGGACATGAGACCCATCAGATTATTGGAGAAAAGATAACGCATTTTGACGACCGCGAGGCCGCCCGCCAGGCGTTATCGGAGCAAATTTTGCAGTCATAGATCATGTGGACGACTTCGACTCTTAAAAAGTGGGGGCAAGAATGTGGCGCGAGGCTCTCTGGAGCACTCGTCGATCGGATAGATCCCATCAGTTCGGCTTTCTCGATTAATACGAGAACGCTTAAGCCGGGCGATATTTTTGTCGCACTGACAGGCGACAAACAAGATGGCCACGCATTTATTGATGAGGCCTTTCTTAAGGGCGCGTCCGGGGCAATGGTCAGATCTTCCTGGTTTGAAAGTCAGCCGCCCCTATTTCGAGCAAACGAGTCTCGTTTCTTCATTATTGTTCCCGATCCCCTTGCTGGATTGCAATCGCTTGCCGCGTGGCACCGCCAATCGTTTGAATGCCCGCTCATTGGCATTACCGGCAGCAATGGAAAGACCACGACGAAAGAGATACTGGCGAAGATTTTAGAGCAGCGTGGTCCGATCTTAAAGACGGAAGGAAATTTCAATAATCAAATTGGATTGCCGCTTTCTTTGCTGGGGCTTAAAAAAGAGGATCAGGCGGCGGTGTTAGAAATGGGGGTGAGTCATCCGGGGGATATGCAGCTCCTTTGCAAGATTGCAAAACCCACTGTTGCGATGATTACCAACATTGGCACAGCCCATCTGGCATTTCTGAAAAATCCAGAAGGGGTTGCCGCTGAAAAAGGAATTCTCTTTGCATCGCTTCCGAAAAACGGGATTGCGATTATCAATCGAGACGATCCTTATTTGGCCCCATGGGAAAAACGTGTTGAGCAAAAATGGACGTACGGCATCGAGCAACATGCCGATATCACGGCATCGGACATTGAACAGAACGGCGACACGATGCAATTTAATCTGGTCTTGAATCGCAATCAGGAAGGCGGTGGAGGGAAAATGAGGATCACACTTCCTCTGGTAGGGAAGCACCAAATTTATAACGCGCTCGCCGCCGCCACCGCCGCCATTGCACTGGGATATCATTTTGATGAGATTCGTGCGGCGCTTTGTGAAATCCGTCCTGCACCGCTTCGAGGAGAGGTGATTTCCTACGGTGGCGCCACCATTTTATTGGATGCCTATAACGCCAATCCCGCCTCCATGCGAGTGGCTTTGCAAACGCTCGCTACTTTTGTTCCATCTCAAAACGGAACGGGGAAACATCGGAAGGTTGCGTTCTTGGGCGATATGTTGGAATTGGGAGAGGTCGCGCGCGCGGCACACAAAGAGGCCGGGAAAGTTGCCGCAAAAAATCAGATTGATCGGTTGATTGCGGTCGGACATTTCAGCGAGGCGGTTGCACAAGGCGCAATCGAAGCTGGAATGCGGAAAGAGGCAATTTCCACCTATAAGGATTTATCAGCCATTGATCTTGAAGGCGAGATTCAGGCGGGAGACATTATCCTCATTAAAGGATCGCGCGGAATGGGAATGGAACAGCTTCTGGGGGGGCGGTCGCACTAATGCTCTATCATCTTTTATATCCGCTGCACGACACTTATTCGTTTCTGAATATTTTTCGTTACATTACATTTCGAACGGTCTATGCAATATTGACAGCACTGTTCCTTTCCTTACTCTTGGGAAAATGGTTTACGAATCTTTTGGCGAAGTATCAGATGGGACAGGTGGTTCGGGACGACGGTCCCGCCTCTCATGCAGTGAAGGCAGGCACTCCCACGATGGGGGGTGGCTTAATTTTAGGTGTGATTATAGTGACGACACTGCTTTGGGCCGATCTTTTGAATCCTTATATTTGGCTTGTTATTTTCGTGACCGGAAGTTTCGGGGCCATCGGATTTTGGGACGATTTTCTAAAATGTGTTCGGAAGAATCCTGCGGGGCTTTCCCCTCGTGCCAAATTTTCACTACAGGTTCTAGCGGCAACCCTTGCCTCTATTGGTGTTTATTATACTGGGCCGGTTTCTAGCATTCTTTCCATTCCATTTTTTAAAAGTTTCACTCCGGATTTAGGTCCTTTTTATATTCTGTTTGCCATTTTGGTGATTGTTGGTGCCTCTAATGCGGTTAACTTGACAGACGGCCTGGATGGACTCGCTATCGGCCCGGTGATTATCGCGGCATTGGCCTACATGATTGTTTCTTACGTCACGGGCCATAAAACCCTTTCTGAATATTTATTGATTCCCTATATCAAAGGTGCCGGAGAGATGGCCGTTTTTTGCGGAGCAATGATCGGGGCTTCGATTGGATTCCTCTGGTTTAACGCCTATCCTGCCACCGTTTTTATGGGGGACATCGGATCGCTTCCGTTGGGCGCGGCATTGGGGATTGTAGCTGTTATTGCAAAACATGAAATGCTTTTGGTTTTGGTGGGCGGTGTATTTGTGATGGAGGCGCTCTCGGTCATTTTTCAGGTCGTCTCTTTTAAGTCACGTGGCAAGCGGGTTTTTTTAATGGCACCCATTCATCACCACTTTGAACTCCTCGGATGGCATGAATCCAAGGTGGTTGTGAGATTTTGGATCATGTCGGTGATATTGGCGTTGTTGAGTTTAAGTACGCTGAAGTTAAGATAATGGGAAGAATCCCCTCCTTGGATAAGGAGGGGCAGGGGTGGTTTGAAAGATGGATTTAGCAAAGAAAAAGGTGACTGTTTTTGGTCTCGGCAAAAGTGGCGAAGCGGTTGCCGCGCTGATTGCCTCGCAAGGTGGAGAGGTGCTTGTCGTCGACGATGAGCAAAAGGATCCCCCCAAAAGCCTCACGACATTAAAAAGCGATATCCCCGTTCGGTTTCGCCTAGGCGATTTTGAGGAAAGTGATTTCCTTTCGGCCGAGTTGGTGGTCGTCAGTCCAGGGGTGCCTTTATCCAGACTTCCTCTTGAGGCACTCTCTACTGCGGCCATTCCGGTCATTGGAGAGATGGAGTTGGCTTCTCGATTTGTTGTTGCCCCAATTATTGCGATTACGGGCACCAACGGAAAAAGCACAACAACTACATTGGTTGCAGACATACTGAAGGAGAGCGGGTTTAGGGTTTTTCTAGGCGGAAATATTGGAACACCCCTTTCACTCGCCGCGTTTCATCCGTTTGATTATATTGTTTTAGAGGTTAGCTCATTTCAGCTAGAGACAATCACCACTTTCCGCCCCAAAATCGCGGCGTTACTCAATGTGACAGAGGATCATCTGGATCGTCACGATACGATGGAAAATTATCGTAAGTTAAAAGAGCGTATTTTTGAAAATCAGAAACGAGTGGACTATGCGGTATTAAACGCCGATTCGTTTCCACCCATTCCGCTTTTCCCCTCTTCTTATCCCAATACCTGTAAAAGTATTCCCGCTTGGTTTAGCCGAAAAGGGGATGCCCTGATGCCGAGGCAAGGGGTAACGCTGGTGAAGGATATGATTGTATCGAGCATTACGGGCCGAGAAGAAGCGGTTATTGCGGTGAAAGCCATTCGGCTTTCTGGGACACATAATCTGGAAAATGTAATCGCAGCCATTACAATTTCTTTGCTCGCTGGTGCCAGTTTAGAGTCGATCCAAAAGGTTGTGTCTGAATTTTCGGGGCTGCCACATCGAATGGAATTTGTTCGAGAGGTGAAGGGGGTGCGTTATATCAACGACTCGAAGGGAACCAATGTTGGCTCAGTTCTGAAGTCACTTGAAGGAATGAACGCGCCGGTTATTTTGATTGCGGGTGGATTGGATAAAGGATCGGACTTTACGCTGTTACGAGAGATCATCTTCAAAAAAGTCAAACGGTTGATTTTGATGGGAGATGCCGTAGAAAAAATGTTGGTGGCATTCAAGGGCCATTCTGCTGTTGATAAAGTGCATTCCATGCAAGAAGCTGTATTGCTTGCGTCCGCCTCCGGGGCAAAGGGAGAGGCTGTCCTTCTTTCCCCCGGTTGCGCCAGTTTTGATATGTTTAAAAACTATGCCCATCGCGGAGATGTTTTTAAAAAAGCGGTTTTGGAGCTTTCTTCATGATAAAAAACCATATGGGAACAGGCACGGTTTTGCCAGTGAAAGCATCGCAGGTGGATGCGGCCCCCGTTGGAAAGGGAGACCGTGGTCTTTTGATCATTCTCCTTTCACTTGGCTTACTGGGGCTTGTTATGGTTTATAGCACGAGCTCTGCATTGGGCTGGAAAATTCATGCCGACTCGACCCATTTTTTTGCCAAACAGATGATGTGGACTGTCATTGGGTTGTGCTTGTTTCTTTCAATGGCTCAAACCGATTATCACCAATTACAAAAGTGGATTATTCCGATGACCGGACTCATTTTTGCACTGCTCATTGCAGTTCCCCTTTTTGGTGTTGAGGTGAACGGGGCACGGCGATGGTTGAGATTAGGCCCGGTCAGTTTCCAACCCTCGGAAATCGCCAAGCTCTTTACGGTTATTTATCTTTCTCATTACATCGCAAAAAAAGGGGAGCACCTGTCTGAATTTTTTAAAGGATTACGCCCAGTCTTGCTGGTATTGGGTTTGTTGAGTTTATTGATTTTCATGGAACCTGACCTAGGCACCACCCTCACCATCGCGATCTTAACGATGCTCCTTCTTTTTATCGGAGGGGCCTCTCGCCGTCACTTGGTTTGTCTGGTTGCGTTCACGATCGGCTTTGCCATCTTCGCGCTGATTCGTTTTCCTTATATGCTTCAACGGGTCAAAACATATATCAACCCGTTATCTGATCCCCCTGCGAAATCGTTCCAAATTAATCAATCGTATATTGCGTTAGGAAGCGGCGGGCCGTTTGGCGTAGGCCTTGGCGAAGGGAGACAAAAGCTTTTTTTCCTGCCACAGCCGCATACCGATTTTGTCTTTTCGGTCATTGGGGAAGAATTTGGATTGCTCGGAACATTATCAGTCATTCTTCTTTTTTTATGTTTACTTTGGAAAGGTGTGCAGATTGCCCAAAAGATTGAGGATCCGTTTGGCCAGATGTTGGCGATTGGGACGACGCTTCTTATGGTGATGCCTGCGCTGATGAATATGGGCGTGGTGACGGGGCTTTTGCCGACGAAAGGCCTCTCGCTGCCGTTTTTGAGTTACGGCGGCTCGTCGCTTCTAATGAATTGGATGGCCGCTGGCATTTTATACCGCATCTCTAAATCAGTTCCAGACCGGCGATCTCAAAGAAAAGAAAAAATATTGCAAATGGAAGGGGCATTCTCATGAATGTCGTGATTGCGGGAGGCGGGACCGGCGGACACCTCTACCCTTGCGTGGCACTGGCACATACTTTTATGAAACGAGAAGTCGGAACAGAAATTCTTTTTATCGGAACGGCAGCGGGCATGGAGGCGAAAGTCGTTCCCGCTCAGGGATTCCAATTTCGGCCGATTTTTTCACAAGGTTTTATTGGAAAATCGGTTTTAGGAAAAATACGCGCCTTGTGTTTTATGCTGGTGGGACTTTTCCAGTCGCTCTCCCATCTCAAACGTTTTTCCCCGGATCTGGTCATTGGCATTGGCGGATATGCCTCAAGCCCCGTGATGCTCGCTGCGTTTCTTCTTCGGATCAAAAGGGTTATTTTAGAGCCGAACCTGATTCCGGGAATCATGAATAAAATTTCGGCGCCATTTGTTCATCTTGTGATCACCGCATTTCACGAGACAAAAAATCTCCTTCGCGCTAAAAATGTGGCCTGTCTGGGGGTGCCGGTTCGCGCGGAGATTTTAGGCCTTAAAAGTGCCCCTGCTAAAAATAAGGAAGGCCGCAGGGAAAAGACCTTATTGGTTCTCGGTGGAAGTCAGGGTGCCCATACCATTAATCAGGCCGTTGTGAATGCGCTGCCCCTCTTGGAGAGGGCGTCCATTCGAATCGTCCATCAAACCGGAGAGAAAGATTATGAAGCAGTGGCGAAGGCGTATCAGAAACAAAGCATGAATGGGCAGGTCTTTAAATTTATCGAAAAAATATCTGAAGCCTACGCGGATGCCGATTTTGTTTTATCTCGCGCAGGGGCAGGCACCTTATCGGAGTTGGCCATTGCTGGTCTTCCTTCGCTGCTGGTTCCTTTTACAGGCGCCAAGGGGCATCAAGAAAAAAATGCGCAACCGTTTGTAAAAGCGGGGGCTGCCGAGATGATCGCAAATCATGATCTAAAAGGGGAGATGCTTGCTGAGAGAATCTTATTTTATCTTTCCCACCCCGAAAAACTTTCTGAAATGGCAAAAGCGGCCAATCAATTGGGACACCCCAATGCAGCAGACGAAATTGTTTCGGCCTGCTTTCTATTAGTCAGAGGAGACAGCGTGGAAGCTGCTGGAAATTGATGATAACGGAGCAAGCAATGCAAGAGAAAAAAGAAGCGATCATTGCCTTCTTTGAGGGGTTCTCGGGGGATGTTCGTTTTGATGAGCCAATGGCCCCATACACCTCACTGAAAACCGGGGGCGTTGCATCGGCAATCGTTTTTCCAGAATCGCCTGAAAAGGTGGCCGATCTGGTATGTCGCATGCGCACGTCTGCAATTCCATTTTTTATGCTGGGAGCCGGAAGTAATCTGCTGATTAGTGACGATGGCATTGATGCCGTTGTTGTTCAATTAGGAAATTTAAGCCAAGGAACCTTAACGGGCAGAGAGACTTTTTATGCAGAGGCAGGCCTTTCATATCCAAGGCTTTCGATCTACGCTGAAAAACAAGGGCTTTCTGGTTTGGAATTTGCGGCGGGGATTCCTGGCACGGTTGGCGGGGCTGTCGCAATGAATGCCGGCATTTTAGGAGAAGAGACCGCCTCCATTCTCAAAGAGATCACTATTGTTACCGCCGAAGGAGCCATTCAAACACTGCCAAAAGAAGCCGTTCCTTTTTCTTATCGAAACTCGGGACTTCCAGAAGGGACAATTATTCTTTCTGCCGAGTTTCGTCTTCAAGCGGCGGATGTTGGGGAAATTGAAAGGAAACGAATGAGTCTGCTGAAGCGAAGACGAGAGACTCAGCCGCTTTCGTATCCGAATGCGGGTTCTATTTTTAAGAATCCAGCCTCTGGGGGATCGGCTGGAGCGCTCATTGAATCGGTTGGCTTGAAAGGATATCAAATCGGCGAAGCGCAAATTTCAGAGCGGCATGGGAATTTTATCATCAACTTAGGCCATGCAACATCGTCGGATGTTTTGGCCTTGATTCGCTTCGCGCGTGGACGTGTTCTATTGGGAAAAGGCATTGCGTTGGAAACCGAGATTAAAATAATTGGAGAAGCACTGTGCCAATAGCCAAACTTTCCGGGAAAAAGATCGGGGTACTCATGGGGGGGCTTTCCAGTGAAAGGGAGATTTCTATCAGAACAGGCACGGCCATTGCCGCATCGTTGAGCAAGCAAGGATACACCGTCTGCTCAATTGATGTGACTTCTGAAATTGGGTTGACACTCCGGCAAGAAAAGATAGATGTGGCCTTTATCGCACTGCATGGCCGCTACGGAGAAGATGGAACCATTCAGGGACTGCTTGAGATGATGCAAATTCCGTATACTGGTTCTGGCGTTCTGGCCTCAGCACTCGGCATGAATAAGGCGGCATCTCGGGCTATTTTTACATCGGAAGGGATCGCAACGCCAAAATCTCAGCTGTTAACAGAAACAGAGCGGGAGTCGTTTCAGAGGGAACCTTCTCCTTTTGGATATCCGGTTGTTGTCAAACCGATCTCGGAAGGATCCAGCGTCGGGGTTTCCATTGTGAGGGACGCATCGAAAATGGCGGAGGCGCTTTCTGACGCTTTTCGTTTCGGCCCAAAAATTTTAGTCGAAAAATATATTGCCGGACGGGAGGTCCATGTTGGGGTTCTCGAAGGCCGCGCATTAGGTGTCATTGAAATTCTTCCTAAAACCGATTTTTATGACTATACCGCAAAATACGAAAAAGGAATGTCTGACCATGTTTTCCCGGCAAACTTACCCCCGGAGATATATCAGAGGATGTTGGCCTTAGGATTAAAGGCGCATCACGCTTTAGGCTGTTTGGGCTATAGCCGCGCTGATTTTATTTTGGATAAGGAATTCCAACCT
Source organism: Nitrospirota bacterium (assembly GCA_038067655.1). Lineage (GTDB taxonomy): Bacteria > Nitrospirota > Nitrospiria > SBBL01 > SBBA01 > JACPZM01. The sequence goes on along the minus strand of JBBTNS010000056.1, from coordinate 12,128 downwards.
TATTTGCTGGAGGTCAATACTTTGCCGGGCATGACAGAAACATCCCTGATTCCGGAAATGGCCCGTGGGGCTGGTATTTCATTTGATCAATTAGTGGAAAAAATTTTAGGGGCCGCGTCGCTTGGGAAGTAAACCAGCATGGGCTTTAGATGATGGAGAAAACAATGACAACAGCAACATTAGCCGTTCATAAAAAAAAAGGAGTGAAAGAAGATGTGCAGAAAGGGAAGCCATGGACCAAAATACTGATGAGCTTCCTGCCAGTCATTTTGATTCTTTTTTCGTTTTATAGTCTTTCATCCTCCTCGTATTTGCAAATTAAGGAGATTCGATGGAGTGGTCTTTCACGCATTGATGTGCAAGTGTTAGACCAACAGTTTCAATCTGTTTTAGGGCAAAATTTAATCCGACTTTCGATTGCCGATCTTCATAAGACGCTCATCACCAATCGGTGGATCAAAGAGGTTGTTGTTCGGAAAGTGTTCCCCAATCGCTTAGATATCCTTGTAACAGAGCGTGTTCCAGCGGCTGTGGAGATTGATCCTTCGAGCCACCGGATGTTGATTCGTGATAACGAAGGGATCATCTTAGAGGAGGGGAAAGAGGATCATTTGCCGCAAGTCATTTATTACAATCCAAATGTTTATACGAAGGCCATGGAGCTGGCCCCACTTTTATCGAAAAGGAAAGACGCCTTGATTGACCTTTCTCGTTCGGACAATGTTTCGGTTCGTTTTAAGAAGGGGGTGCTGCATATGGGCGATACCGATTTAAAAAAACGATGGGATCGGTTCTCACAGGTAGAAGCCAATTTAGACAGCAGAAAAATCGCCCCGTGGGAGGCCGACTTGCGTTTTCCATCACAAGTTGTTGTGAAGTCAAAGAATAAAACAGCGAACGAAAAAGTCAACACGGCGTCGGCAGAAGCGACAGAAGAATAGAGGAGCGCATAATGGCAAAACATGGGCACCATTTAGTAGGTCTGGATATCGGCACAACGAAGATTTGCGTGATCGTTGGCGAGGTTGTCGAGGATAAACGAATTGACATTATCGGTATCGGAACGTACCCTTCCAAAGGATTAAAAAAAGGAATGGTCACCAATATTGACAGCACCGTTGAATCAGTCAAGCGGGCAGTAGAAGAAGCTGAGAATATGGCCGGCGTGGAAATCAATTCCGTCTATACCGGGATCGCTGGCGGACATATTCAGGGGATCAATGGCCGCGGCGTGATTGCGGTGAAGGAAGGCGAAATTACCCGAGGCGATATCGAACGGGTACTGGATGCAGCAAAAGTGGTCTCTATCCCAAGCGACAGAGAAATTCTTCATGTGATTCCGCAAGAGTTTATTGTGGATGGGCAAGATGGCATTCGTGATCCCCTTGGCATGTCCGGAACCCGATTGGAAGCGTGTGTCCACATTATTACCGGTGCGGTTACATCCGCTCAAAACATCGTCAAATGTGTTAAGCGGGCTGGGTTAGAAACGATGGAGGTTGTTCTACAGCCGCTGGCCTCCAGTGAGGCGGTCTTATCTGCGGAAGAGAAGGATTTGGGAGTCATTGTGGTGGATATCGGCGGTGGAACGACCGATATGGCTATTTTTGTTGACGGAGCGGTTCGGCATACTGCCGTCTTACCGATTGGCGGAAATCATCTGACCAACGATATCGCCGTGGGGCTGCGCACGCCGATACAAGAAGCTGAAAAACTAAAAATTCGATATGGGTGCGCGCTGACCGAGTTGGTTAAAGAGAACGAAACAGTCGAGGTCTCCGGCGTTGGAGGAAGACCGCCTCGGATCATGTCCCGCCAGCTCTTATCCGAAGTGATTGAACCGCGGGCGGAGGAAATTTTCACGTTGATTGCCGCCGAGATTGAAAAGGCCGGATTTGAAGACAAGGTCCCATCGGGGGTTGTGTTAACGGGCGGTTCGTCGATGACGCCTGGAATGGCGGAACTGTGCGAACAGGTGCTCAACTTGCCAACCCGCATTGGCGCCCCTTCGAATATGGGTGGTTTGATCGATATTGTGCGAAGTCCAGTCTACGCAACCGGTGTGGGATTATTGCTTTATGCTTATAAAAATCAAGAAAAGAAAATGGCAGTCTCACATAAAAACGGGGGACTGATGAGTCGGATTAAAGACAAGATGAAGGAGTGGGCGAAAGAATTTTTTCCCTAACACAATAGTGAATTGAAAAACGTATTTATTTAAAATGAAAGGAGATCATACTATGTTTTTGTTTGATGAGGAGGATACCCGTTTATCGTCTGTAAAGATCAAGGTGGTTGGGGTTGGTGGCGGCGGGGGCAATGCCGTCAATAACATGATTTTGCATAATTTAAAGGGCGTCGATTTTCTGGTCGCCAATACAGATAGCCAGGTCTTAGAGCTTTCTCATGCCCCGCACAAAATTCAGCTTGGGGAAAAGCTGACAAAAGGACGCGGTGCAGGTGCGGATCCGCAAGTCGGCCGGGACTCCGCGCTCGAATCGGCGGATGAAATACGAGAACTGTTATCGGGTGCGGAGATGGTTTTTGTCGCGGCCAGTTTAGGCGGTGGCACGGGAACGGGTGCAGGACCTGTTATCGCCAGCATCGCAAAGGAGATGGGGGCGCTCACGGTTGGCGTCGTGACCAAGCCGTTTACCTTTGAATCCGGGATGAAGGCGAAGCTCGCCGAGAGCGGCTTAATGGAAATGAAGCGGGCTTGTCATTCCGTGATTGTTATTCCGAACCAGCGTCTTTTGGGGATTGTTGAAAAAGGCACCTCGCTGAAAGATGCCCTTTTAGTTGCCGATGACATCTTAAGACAAGCTGTTGCCGGCATTACCGATCTGATCCTAAGACCCGGACTGATCAATGTTGATTTTTCCGACGTACGAGCAATTATGTCTTATCCGGGACGGGCAGTGATGGGCATGGGCATCTCCAAGGGAGAAAATCGCGCGGTGGAGGCGGCACAAAGCGCCATCTCAAGCCCGCTTTTGGAAGATAGCTCCATTGAAGGGGCGCAAGGCGTTTTAATCAATATCTCTGGTGGCCGGAATATTGGGCTTCACGAAGTACAAGACGCAGCTTCAATCATCTCGGAAAAAGTCAACTCCGACGCGAAGGTGATCTTCGGTGCCGTGGTTGGAACAACCGACCTTGATGAAATCAGCGTTACTGTCGTTGCCACCGGCTTTCAAAGAGAGGCGATTTCCGATCACTCGGAAGATAGCCCAATGGTCAAAAAAGGGATTCTAGGGGATGCAGATAAACGGGGAATCTTGAGAAAGGTGCCGCGTGTTGCTGGGAAAGAGGCCTATG
>JBBTNS010000056.1:0-8710 GCA_038067655.1 Nitrospirota bacterium | reverse complement strand
ATCAAAACAGACGAAAAGTTGTCAGGAGATAGCTTGATGACCAATCGTTCGGGACTGCTGCTTACGATCTTTACCGCAGATTGCCTGCCCGTGATTATGATTGACCCAGATCATCGTGCAGCTGCCATCATCCATGCAGGATGGCGGGGAAGTCTGCTGAAAATTGCGGCAAAGACCGTTTCTGCAATGACAAAAAAATACGGTACAAATCCAGCGTCCCTCTTCGTTGGAATGGGGCATCGGATTGGCCCCTGCTGTTTTGAGGTTGGACGCGATGTTTGGGAACCGATAGAAAAAGAAGAAGCGTATGAGGGGGTTGTTACTCGCAAAGCCAATGATAAAGGCTATGTCGATTTATATCGTTTGAATCGTATACAACTGATTGCGACGGGGATTTTGCCGGAAAAGATGGCCGCCTTGGAGGTTTGTACTGCCTGTCATCCGGAGCAATTTCATTCCTATCGCCGGGATCACATTCGGGGACAAAACATGGTCAGTGGTGTTTTAATCCAAAATGAATGAGGAAATCATTGCAGAAGCCATTCACAATGTTTTAATCAGAATGGAGGAGGCAGCAAAGCGATCCGATCGAAAGATCAGTGAGATCACGCTGATTGCGGCATCGAAAACCGTAGGGTTTCCGGCGATTCAAATGGCAGCCTCCGCGGGGGTTGCCGTATTTGGAGAAAATCGCGTGCAAGAGGCAATGGATAAATTTCCGCCCCTTTCAAAAGATCGTTCATATGAATTACATCTGATTGGATCACTTCAAATGAATAAGGTCAAAAAAGCAGTTGGTTTTTTTGACCTTATTCATTCGATTGACTCCATTCCCTTGGCGGAAAAGGTTGATCAAGAGGCCGAAAGACAATCACGAACTCAGCCTGTTTTAGTGCAGGTCAACATTGGAGATGAAGCATCTAAAGGCGGGATTGCAATTGCCGATCTCCCCTATTTAATTGATGCGGTCAGAAAGCGGGATCATCTAAAATTGCTGGGACTGATGGCCATTCCGCCGCAGTCGAGCCATCCCCGTCCTTATTTTGCAAAGTTAAGAGCACTTGGGACATCGTTTGGATTAACGCGGCTCTCAATGGGGATGTCGTCTGATTTTGAAGCGGCGATTGAAGAAGGTGCAACGTGGGTCAGAGTAGGCACCGCAATTTTCGGTACACGCGTTTAGTCCCCTCCTTAGATAAAGAGGGATAGGGGTCGTTTGAAAAATCATATGGATCAACAAAAAACAAAAAAAATTGCATTTTTGGGCGCGGGTAATATGTCCGAGGCCATTATTAAGGGGATATTAAGCGCGCAATTATTTCCTGCCGAGGTAATTTTTGCCTCCGATATTTCGAGCGAACGTCTGAATATGTTAAAGAACCGCTATCATATACAGACGACCCTTTCTAACGAGGACGCGGCAGAAGAAGGTGATATCATTATATTAGGGGTGAAGCCGTCGGTTGTGGAGAGACTGCTTCATCAAGTGTGCCCATTATTAAAAGGGAAGCTGGTTATTTCTGTGGCTGCTGGAGTGCCGATTGCGAAGCTAGCGGAAACGCTTGATCAATCTTCTGCGGTGATTCGCGTCATGCCCAACGCGGCCGCATTGGTTTTGGCTGGGGCCAGTGTCCTTTCGCCGGGGCCTGATGTCAGTCACGAGCAGTTAAGCGATGGCCTTGCCATTTTTGATGCGATTGGAAAAAGTTGGGTGTTGGAGGAGTCGCTACTCGATGCGGTCACCGGCCTTTCCGGCAGTGGTCCGGCCTTTGTTATGGTGGCCATTGAAGCCATGACGGAGGGCGGCGTAAAATGCGGGCTGCCCTATGAGACGGCGTTGGCGCTTTCAGCGCAGACCGTTCTTGGCGCCGGAAAATGGCTGATTGAAAGTTGCGAGCATCCGGCAAAACTGAAGGATTTTGTTGCATCTCCCGGCGGGACGACCATTGCCGGATTGCATCAATTGGAAATCGGCGGGTTCCGGGGTGCGCTCATCTCGGCCGTTGAAGCCGCAGCAAAGCGTTCCAAAGAACTGGGCGCGCAAAAGAAGGAGGATTAGTGTTTCTTGCAGCAAATTTTGTCGAAGCCCTCGCGGTTGTTTTGGGATACATTTTAGTCTTTTATAAGTGGGCATTTATTATTAGCGCGGTTATTTCATGGGTTAGCCCCGATCCATTTAACCCGATTGTTCAATTCTTAGAGCGTGTTACAGATCCGATCCTTGACCCGATTCGGCGGATGATGGGCGGGTACTTTACCGGGATTGATCTCTCTCCCATGATTGCGTTAGTATTAATATTATTCATGGACACATTTTTAGTGCAGTCCCTTTTTGAGCTGGCTGCACAAATCAGGTGATCTTGCAGTAATAAGATTGTATGGGTTCCTCGGAGCTTTTTTATTTTTGTGGTAGGATTATAAGGAGTAGGTAATGAAGATTACGCCGGTAGATATTCGTCAGGTGCTTTTTCGAATTAGCTTTAAGGGGTATGATCCGAGGGAGGTTCACTCTTTTTTAATTAGCGTTGCGGAAGAGTTAGAGACCCTGATCAAGGAAAATAGCACAATGAAAGCGCGGATGGAAGAGCAAGAGCATGCCATTGGCGAATTAAGGAAAAAGGAATCCGCAGTGACAGACACATTAGTTGCGGCACAAAGAGCGATGGAGGAACTTCGGCTTTCCTCTCAGAAAGAAGGAGAACTGGTGATTCGTGAAGCAGAATCTCGGTCAGAAGAGATTACGCGATCTGCCGTTCGGCAGGTCTCAACGCTTCAAGGAGAGCTGGTTAATCTTCGGCGGCAGCGCGATCTTTTTATTGATAAGTCCAAGGCTTTGGTTCAAAGTTTTGAGAAAGTCTTGGAATGGGGCGGCGAAAAAGACATTTAATTTCCGCTTCGTGATAAAGCGGGGCTAATCGTTATTAGCCGGAGACTTGCCATGAAACATTTTTTTTGTAAAGCCTACGGTGCTCTTGCCTTTAGTACCCTTCTCTTATTTCTACTGATACCATCCCCTCCTATTGTCAATGCCTTACCGATTTATGAAAAGTTCGATCTCGTTGAAAAATGGCAGCCGATAAAAAAAAGAGATCCATTTAAAAGGCCGGGTGTTTTTGACGATATCGAAAATAGCGGTTCGAATCTATCGCTTCGTTTAAACCATATTGAACAGGGCAAGTTTGTTGTTCCGTTCCAAAATGGATTAAAGACAATCTACACGCTTGACCCTTCGCTTCAACAGGCCATGAAGTCATTTTTTCAAAAAAATAAGGTGCCGTATGGTGTTTTTATCGCCATGAATCCGCATACCGGAAAGATTTTGGCTTTTGTCGAACATTCGTCCAAGGAGCCGCATGCAAAACATTTGGCATTGCGAGCAACCTATCCGGCTGCGTCTATCTTCAAGGTTGTGACGGCCTCTGCGGCGCTGGAAGAAAAACAGGCGGATCCGGAAACCTTGCTGAATCGCTTTCGTTCTTCTGACCAAACCACGTTAGCCAACGCCTTTGCGCGCTCCGACAACAGTGCTTTCTCGGACGTGGCATTACGCTATCTGGATGTAAAAACGCTGGTTCGATATGCGAATCGGTTTCAATTTAATCAAAAGATTCCGTTTGAGATGCCGGTTCAAGTCAGCCGTGTGCGTGCGGAGGATAGCAGAAATGGACTGGCGAATTTGGCCGCTGGTTTTGGCAATGTGGGTCTTTCCCCGCTGCATGCCGCGCTCATTGTGTCGGCAATTGCAAATAACGGTGCAATGGTCACTCCCTGTTTGGTGGATAAAGTGGTGACCACGACTGGAAAGCCGATTTTTGAATGTGTTCCCAAGGTCTTTGCAAAAGCCATTTCCGCGGAAACTGCGGCACAGTTGAAACGAATGATGGGATTGACGATTACGGAAGGAACAGGCCGAAAGGCATTTAAGAACGCCTACCGGGAACCGGCCTTGCGCGAAATTACAGTCGGCGGGAAGACCGGTTCGTTAACTGGAGATAATCCCAAGGGAAAAGTCAGTTGGTTTGTTGGCATGGCGCCGTTGGATCATCCGGAAATCGTAATCAGTGCCTTAGTGGTTAATAGCACGTCACCTCGGTATTGGAAAATTAAATCCGGCGATGCCGCAAAAGTAGGCTTTGTAAATTATTTCAAATCTAAGTCCAAACAACAAATACGTTCTTGATGAGAACACCACTTCAGGAATTCAAGAAATTGAAAGGGTCGAAAACACGAGTCCATTCGTAAAGCGTGCACAATAGAATTGTCAAAAGAAGTCGGCACTTAGAATTGGTACTTCAGACCACTCTTCTCGTGTGCCAGTATGTTCGTGAAGACTGAAATCCCAGTCTCTATGTGCAGATGAGTGTATTTCTCAAACACGAGTCTCGCGCTTTCTTTCGTCTTCACCCCACCCTTTTTTAACGGGAGGTCAGAGATTAGCATCAGTGCTCCCACCGGCACGTATCGCGCAAAACCGACGGTAAAAAGAGTCGCGCATTCCATATCAATCGCTTGGGCACGCTCAGTCCTTAAGATTTTCTTAAAATCTTCATTAAACTCCCAGAAACGGACATTCGTTGTGTGAATCACACCAGTTCGATATTTCAAGTCCCTACGTTCTAACTCTTCACATACGAATCTCTGGATGACGAAAGAACTGAGCGAAGGACATTGGATTGGCATATAGGCGTTAGAAGTCCCTTCCTCTCTGATTGCCGCCACGGGGTTGAAAAAGTCTCCCACTTCGTATTCGTCACGCAGGCCACCGCACATACCCAACATGAGCGCGGCTTTGGGCTTTATGAATGATAACAACTCTACAATGAGGGCTGCGACGGGTGAGCCAACACCGTAATCTATGATGGTCATTCTCCCCTCGCTGGAATGGCATGCCCTCATAGCAGAACCCTGTCTGACGGGTTGTCCGAATCTTGCGGCGAAGACATCAATATATCTTTTAAAGTTCGTTAACAGAATGTATGGTTGGAATTCTTCTATAGCACTTCCCGTATAACGCTCTAGCGTGCTGATCCCCACTCGATCTCGTGTTAGTAGATTGATTTGCTCAAGGTCTTCTTTTGATAATTCTAAGTCTTTCATCTGAATCACTCCCTTTGGTTAAAATGATCTTGTAGCAATCTGCCTGCTCAACAGGTCTTGTAGCGTCTCCCAGACCTGTTCAGGCGTAATCTCAACCAGACAAGCCGGTGAAAATAAAGACGGCTTGGTGTATGTGCACTTTGCATGGCGACAATTGACACATTCAAAACGAGACACCATCTGTTTCTGATTTTCTCCCGTCGTTCCAACTAACGCGGGATCCGTTGCCCCATACAAGGCAACAGATGGGATATCCAAAGCGGCGGCAATATGGCTTAATCCGGTGTCACACCCAACCGTCCCTTTTGCGTGGGCAATGATTGAAGCCTTCTCTGAAATCGAAAGATCGGGGAGTACGAATACCCCCTCTTGTTGATTGGCAATCAAAACGGCGCGCTCCTTTTCTTTTTGATTTCCCCACGGCAAGACAACAAAGAATCCCGCCGTTCGGGCCAATGTCGTTAAGTCCTGCCAACAAGAAACCGGCCAACATTTAGAGGCCCAACTGGTAGAGTGAATAAAAACCAAATAGGGCGAAGGATACGAAAGACTGACCTTGGGGAGCCGCGAGCGGTCGATTCCATAATCAGGATCGTTGTTAGGCGTAGGGTAGGAAAGGGCTTCTGCCATTAGTTGCCGTATGCGTTTGATTGCATGTTGCTCGCGTGGAACAAAGCCGACTTTGTGATAGGCCCATTGGGCGCCCCATTCCCGCACCGACTTTGCGTCGAAACCGAATTTCACCCCGCGGGATAATCCTGTGACGATTGCCCCCTTAAAATCGCCTTGTAAATCAATAATCAGATCATACGTTGTTTCCTGAATCTCTCTTACAAATTCAGAGAATTTGCCGGTCAAAAGTGACTGAAGAAAGTCACTCCCTTTTCTCCTTGGCGGACATTGGATAATACGATCAACTGCCCTGTGCCAGGAAGGAACATCTGAGAAGGTTTGATCTACGGCCCAATCAAAACGGACAGTGGGATGCACGCTTGCTGCGTCAGTGATGGCCGGCAAGGCATGAACCAAATCCCCCATAGAAGAGAGCCGAACAATCAGAACTCGCATGGCACCTCTATCAACCTATTTTCATCGGGCATCTGTGATTTTACGCCGTACAGAGTACCGCGAAGCGTTACGTTGTCTAGAGGACTAGTCCAGTTCGTACTTGTTTTTGTAATCTTGTTTCAACTGTGGATCCTGATCTTCTTTTCTGAGGATACAATTCTCAACAACCAGAAAATCCATCTCGGTTCCCATGAAACAATGAAAGGCGTCTTCCGGCGTACAGACAATCGGCTCGCCTCGGACATTAAACGAGGTATTCACAAGAACACCGCAGCCCGTCTTCTCCTTAAATCGGGTCAGCAGCGCATGGTAACGGGGGTTGGTCTCTTCATGAACCGTCTGAATTCGGACAGAATAATCCACATGGGTCACGGCGGGAATCTCAGATCTTGCAAGATTCAATTTATCAATGCCGAATAACGCTTGCTCCGCTTCCGACATGGCGTGCCGCTTATCTTCCCTGACATGAGAAACAATCAACATATATGGACTATCGCCGTCTAACTCAAACCAATTGCTCACATCCTCCCGTAAGACAGAGGGGGCAAACGGGCGGAAACTTTCCCTGTACTTAATCTTCAGGTTCATGATTTTCTGCATTTTAGGCGACCGTGGATCCCCTAAAATAGAGCGTCCGCCGAGAGACCTCGGCCCAAATTCCATTCGGCCATAATGCCATCCGACCACTTTTTCACTCGCCAGGGCTTCTGCAGCTGCCTCAATCACCGCGGAATCAGAAAGAAGCTGAAACTTTGCGCCCAAGCCTGTTAGCCGCTTTTGAACATCATTATTGGTGAAGACTGGACCTAAATAAGAGCCTTGCATCTGATCTTTTGTTCCGTTGGCTTTCCGCGGCTGCCCTTTAAAGGTATGATAGGCGGTCAACGCGGCACCCAGTGCGCCTCCCGCATCGCCTGCTGCCGGCTGAATCCAAAGACCGGAAAATACGCCAGAGCTGAGAATCTTGCCGTTTGCCACACAGTTTAAGGCAACCCCACCCGCTAGACAAAGGTTTTTTTCGCCGGTCTCTTTGGCGAGTGCGGTGGTTATTTTCAACAAGATATCCTCCGTGACCTTTTGAACGGAGGCCGCAATATCCATATGGAAGGGCTCCAGTTTGTCGTCGGCACGTCGCACGGGTTTGCCAAACAGATCGCTGAATTTCTGATTCGTCATGGTCAGCCCTGTGCAGAAATTAAAATAATCCATGTTGAGACGAAACGAGCCGTCCGGTTTAACGTCAATCAGGTTATTCAAAATCTGATCCACATATTTGGGTTCGCCATAAGGGGCCAGCCCCATTACCTTATACTCCCCGGAGTTGACCTTGAACCCGGTATAATAGGTGAATGCGGAATAGAGAAAGCCGAGGGAGTGTGGAAAGTGAATTTCTTTTAGAATTTCAAGGCGATTCCCGCGGCCTTGTGCAACCGAGGTGGTGGCCCATTCCCCAACGCCGTCCATGGTGAGTACAAGGGCCGATTCAAACGGAGAGGGAAAGAATGCGCTGGCCGCGTGGCTTTGATGGTGTTCTGCAAAAAGAAGACGGGTCGGATTAAATTCGGGGTCAAACGAGAGGAGTTCCTTAGAAAGCAAATCTTTCTGAAAAAGTTTTTCTTTGATCCACAGCGGCATGGCCATTCTAAACGACTGAAAGCCCTTCGGGGCAAAGGCGATGTAGGTTTCCAAGAGACGTTCAAATTTCAAGAACGGCTTGTCGTAGAAGGCGACATAATCAACGTCTTTCAGACCAATGCCTGATTCTTTTAGGCAATATGAGATTGCGTTTTTAGGAAATCGCGCATCATGTTTTTTCCGTGAAAACCGTTCCTCTTGAACGGCTGAGATAATTTTGCCGTCCTGCAAAAGGGCTGCAGCACTGTCATGATAGTAACCCGAGATCCCTAGTGTCCACATGCTTGATCAGATCCTCCGTTATTGGGTGCGCCTATTAAAACTGATCCTTCATCGTTTCGGGCTTTGGCCCCGGTGGATTACGAATAATCCAATAGCTTTTCTGTTCGGGTTCCGATTTAAGCCTGAGTATATCTTTACCCATCATGCGTACAAGAAAAGCGGTTGGCGTGGCAACCCCATAAAATAAGATTCCCATGATAATTGGATTAACAATTTTTTGAAGCAGGAGGCCAAAACGAAACCAAAGTTTATTGAGCGAAGATAAGCATTTGGGGCAAGCCAGTGCGGCAACGCTAAAGCCCGCTGAAATAATTACAGCCCACCATCGGACATCGCCACCCCCCTTTAATGGGAAAAGCGCAATGATCAAAAATACAATGGCAAAAACAATGCCAAAAGAGCGGTCAGACCCCGACTTGATCTCATGCAGGTCGGCATAACTCTCATGAAATGATTCTTCTTTCTTCATCTGTTCAGCCTCTAAAAAATAGACAGAAAGAATATCACAGGGAAGATGAAATGTCACATTCTCGAACCCGTTGGTCGTGGGTCAGTTTCTCCCCGATCCTTTCACTTCCACCCTAAAACAGAGATAGGAGTTTAAGAAAACTGGGAAGCCCCCTTGGAT